>JANRKA010000060.1:0-87865 GCA_033875325.1 Elusimicrobiota bacterium
GGCGGCCGCCTGGATGCGCGCCGACTCCCGCCGGCGCTCGGCGGCGCGCTCCGCCGCGGGGTCGCGCGCCGGCGGCGCCACGGCCTTGGCGACGGACGCCTTCACCGTGGCGCCGGGCTTCTTGGCGGGTCCTTTGACCGCGGCGGGTTTGGGCGAAGGTTTGGGCTTGGGCGGCGCGTCCACCGCGCCGGCCTTCACCTTGGGCGCCTCGTAGGCGCCGGGCCCGTGACGCGGCGCGGCGGTGGTCCCGTCACCGGCCGCGGGCGCGAGGTTGGGCTCGACGACGGGCAGGGCGGCGACGAACTCGACGGGCAGGATCTTCTCGTCGGCGCGCGGTGCCGTCCCCCAGCGCAGCACGGGGTTGAGGGTGAGCAGAGCGCCGTGGGCCATGGCCGCCACGAGCCAGAACGGCAGCTCGTGGATCCAGTCGGGGTCGACGTCGTCTTCCCAGGCCATCGCCGTAGGATAGCCGCGCCCCTCCCCCGGCGCAAGCCCCGTTCCCTTTCCATAATGTTCGTATAATCGCCCGGTGAGCGAGCGCCGCTGGATGCATTCGGCCGCCTTCGACCTGGGCTGGTTCTGCGGCCCGCCCCTGCTCGCCGCCCTCGCGGTCCTGCTCGTCCCCGCGCTGCGCGCGCCCGACACCCCGGTCTGGGGCTGGCTGCTCTTCGTGGTGTTCATCGACGTGGGCCACGTGTACGCCTCGCTCTACCGCACCTACCTCGACCCCGAGGAGTTCGAGCGCCGGCGCGCGCTCTACCTCTATCTGCCGCTCGCGGCCTGGGTGGCGGGCGTGGCCCTGCACCGCGTCTCGCCGCTGGCGTTCTGGCGCGGCTTCGCCTACCTGGCCGTCTTCCACTTCGTGCGCCAGCAGTACGGGTTCCTGCGCGCCTACGCGCGCCTGGAGGGCCCTCGGCCGGACTGGGAGGCGCGGCTCGACGCCGCGGCCATCTACGCGACCATGCTCTACCCGCTCGTCTATTGGCACGCGGACCCGGCGCGCAAGTTCTGGTGGTTCGTGCAGGGCGACTTCGTGCGGCTCAACGCCTGGGCCGGCGCCTGGGCGGGCGCGGCCTACGCCGCCGTGTTGTCCGCCTTCGCCGCCCGCCAGCTCGCGCGCCTGCGCGCGGGGCTGCCGGTCAGCCCCGGGAAGGTCGGCATCGTCCTGTCCACGGCCGCGGCCTGGTTCGTCGGCATCGTGGCGACGAACTCGGACTTCGCCTTCACCGCGACCAACGTCGTCGCGCACGGCGTGCCCTACCTCGCGCTCGTGTGGCTGTACGGACGGCGCAAGTGGGCCGACGACGCCGGGTGGCGAGGGGCGTTCCATCGACCGGCGGGCGTCGCGCTGTTCGTCGGCGCCCTGCTCGCGCTCGCGTATCTCGAGGAGGGCGCCTGGGACCTCCTCGTGTGGAAGGAGCACGCCGCCGTGTTCTTCGGCGCGGCGACCGATTGGGAGCCGGGCCCCGCCGCGCTCTCCCTGCTCGTGCCGCTGCTCGCGCTGCCGCAGGCCACGCATTACCTGCTCGACGCCTGGATCTGGCGTTTCGACGGCTCCAACCCCGACTTGGGCCGTCATCTGCTAGGATACGGCCCACGGCCATGATCGAGCGCAAGTGCCCGCACTGCGGCGCCCCCCTCGCGTTCAAGACCTCCATCTGCCTGCTGGCGGTGTGCGCGCACTGCTCCAGCCTGGTCCGGCGCAAGGACCTCGACGTCGAGAAGTTGGGCGAGGTGGCCCAACTCCAGCCCGACGGCACGCCGTTGAGGCTGGGCAGCCGCGGCCAGCACCAGGGCGACGCCTTCGAGGTCGTGGGCCGCGTGCAGCTCGCCACGGACGCGGGTTTCTGGAACGAGTGGAGCCTCGCCTTCGCCGACGGCAAGCAGGGCTGGTTGGGCGAGGCGCAGGGGACCTACGCGGTGAGCTTCCAGGCGGAGTCGCCCGCCTCGGTCCCCGGCTTCTCCAAGCTCAAGGTCGGGCAGAAGCTCGACCTGGGCGGCACGACCTTCCGCGTGCGCGACCTCCTCCAGGCGCGTTACCTCTCCGCCGAGGGCGAGCTGCCCTTCCGCCCGCCGCTGGGCGAAAGCGTCCCCTCGGCCGACCTCGTCGCGCCCGGCCGCAAGTTCGCCACGCTCGACTGGTCCGAGGGCCAGGCCAAGCCGCTGCTGTTCGTCGGCGAATACGAGGAGTTCGACGACCTGGCGCTCACGGGCCTGCGCGAGTTCGAGGGCTGGAAGAGGCCCGGATGAGGAAGTTCGACTGCCCGCAGTGCGGCGGCTCGCTGACGCTGCGCGCGGAAGGCGTCACGCGCACCTTGGCCTGCCAGTATTGCGCCGCGACCTTGGATGTGCGCGACCCGCGCATGGCGCTGGTCGGCAAATACTTCTCCAAGCTCGAGTCCCCGCCGACCTTGCCCATCGGGGCGCGCGGCGTATTGCGCGGCGAGGAGCTCGAGATCGTCGGCTACCAGCGCAAACGCGTGCGCTACTACGGCGTGGACTACGACTGGGGCGAATACCTGCTCTGGAACCCTTACCGCGGCTTCCGGTGGCTCGTCGAGTCCAACGGGCACTGGCTCCTGGCGCGGACGCTCCCGGACGAGCCGGTCGAGACGGGGCTGCCCGGATGAACTGCCCCAAGTGCCGCGCCCCGCTGGAGTCGCACGAGGTCACGCCCGAGACCACGGTGGACGCCTGTCCGAAGTGTTTCGGGGTCTTCTACGACAAAGGCGAGCTGGCGGTGCCGCTCAAGCTCGAGCCGCTGGCGGACTCCAGCCTGGCCTGCCCGCGCTGCGACGCGCGCCTGAAGGTCGGACAGACGGCCGGCGGCAAACTCGTGCTCGACCAGTGCCCGGGCTGCGGAGGGCTTTGGTTCGACGCGGGCGAGATCCAGACCTTGCGCAAGCTCGCCGGCGTGGAGAAGGTGGCCGCGGGCGGCGAGCCGGGGACCGCCGGCCCGGCTCCGCTCCCCTCGTCCGTCGCGGCGCCCGCGCGCCCGCAGGCGCCGGCGAAGGACGACGCGAAGCGCGAAGGCCCGACGAGCTCGGGCAAGCGCCCCGAGCCGCCGGACATGTCGTCCCAGCAGAACCCGGACGCCGGCCGCAACCCGACCGCGGTCTACGAGGGCCGCCGCTACGCCCACTTCCAGACGAGCATCCCGGTGACCACCCACGTGTTGGGCGAGTTCCCCTGGCTGGCCGCGGCCGGCGACCGCGTGCGCGCGCGCGACTTCGTCTCGCCGCCCTTCATGCTCTCCAACGAGGTCACCGAGGGCGAATCCGTGTGGTCGCGCGGGGAGTACCTGAGCGCCGAGGAGGTCTGGGCGGCGTTCGGACCGCAGGGCAAGGCGCCGCCCTCGCCGCGCGGCGTGGCCCCGGCCCAGCCCAACCCCTGGCAGGCGCACCTGCCCGCGATGCAGGCGACCTTCCTGGCGGCCCTCGCTCTCGCCGTGGCGCTGTACGCCGCCGCGAGCCTGTCGTCGGCGGAGAAGACGGTGCTGACGGCCGGCTTCGACTTCGCCGCGACGGACGCGGAGAAGTCCCGCGTCACCGAGGTCTTCGAGGTCCCGGGCCGCGCCTCGGGCTTGATGGTGCTGGCGGAGAGCAACCTCAACAACCACTGGGCGTACGCGAACATGACGCTCATCAACGCCGACACGGACGAGGCGTTGGATTTCGGCGTGGAGCTCTCGTATTACCACGGCGTGGACGACGGTGAAGCGTGGACCGAGGGCAAGCCCTACGCGCGGGCCTACCTGCCCGGCGTGCCCGCGGGCCGCTACTACCTGCGCGTCGAGCCCGAGAGCGACCAGTCCCCCCTCTCGTTGAGCGTGAAGCTGGTGCGCGGCGTCACGCTGGCGCGCCTGCCCTTCATCGTCGTGCTCCTCCTGCTCGTGCCGCTGCTGTGGGCCTGGCTGCGCCGCGAGGTCTTCGAGAACGAGCGCTGGATGGAGAGCGACCATCCGCGCGTCGTCGAGTCCGACGACGACTGGGAGGACGAATGAGCCGTTTCTACCGCTGGTACGCCGGCGCGCTCGTGGCCGCCCTCGCCTGGGCGCTGTGGACCGGCTGGTGGCTGACGCCCGTGGAGAGGCTCACGGGCGTGCCCAAGTCCGTGCGCGACAACCCCGGCTCCTACCGCTCCCACTATTCGCACTATCGACGCTACACCGGAGGAAAATGAAGAACATCCTGGACGTGTCGCACCTCGCCGCCGCCGTGGTCTATTCCGGCCTGGGCGTCGCCGTGTTCACCGCCTGGTTCTGCCTCTTCGACAAGCTCACGCCCTACGACCTGTGGGCCGAGATCGTGCAGAAGCAGAACCGCGCGCTGGCGACCGTCATCGCCGGCATCTCGGTGAGCATGGGGCTCATCATCGCCGCCGCGGTCCTGGGCTGACGCCGCGCCGTCCGTGACGCACGCGCTCCTCGCCTCGCTGTTCGTCGTCGCCACCTGCGGGCTCGTCTACGAGCTCGTGGCGGGGGCGTTGGCGAGCTACCTCCTGGGCGACACGGTCCTGCAGTTCTCGACCGTCATCGGCGCGTATCTGTTCGCGATGGGCGTGGGCTCGTGGCTCTCGAAGTTCGTCGGCCGCGGCCTGGCCTCCCGTTTCGTGCAGATCGAGATCCTGGTCGGACTGGTCGGAGGCTGGTCGGCGGCGCTGCTGTTCCTCACCTTCACCTACGCGGCGGGGTTCCGGCTGGTGCTCTACCTGCTCGTGCTGCTGGTGGGCACGCTCGTGGGCATGGAGATCCCCCTGCTCATGCGCCTGCTCAAGGGCAAGCTCGAGTTCAAGGACCTCGTCTCCCAGGTGCTCACGGTGGACTACCTCGGCGCGCTCGGCGCGTCCATCCTGTTCCCCCTGCTGCTGGTGCCGCACCTGGGCCTGCTCAACACGGCCTTCGTCTTCGGCCTGCTCAACGTGGGCGTGGCCGCGCTGGCGCTGCGCATCCTGCGCGACGAGATCCCCGACGCGGCGCGCCTGAAGGCCGGCTGCGCGGCCGCGGCGGCGCTGCTGGCGGCGGGCCTGGCGGGCTCGCGCGTCATCGCCGACCACGCGGAGGGCTCGCTGTACGCCGACGAGGTCGTCTTCGCCAAGACCACGGCGTACCAGCGCATCGTGCTCACGCGCTGGAAAGACGACTGGCGGCTGTTCCTCAACGGGCACCTCCAGTTCTCGACGATGGACGAGTACCGCTACCACGAGGCCCTGGTGCATCCCGCCCTGTCGGCGCACCCGCGCCCGCGCCGGGTCCTCATCCTGGGCGGCGGCGACGGCCTGGCCGCGCGCGAGGTCCTGCGCGACCCGCGCGTCAAGGAGGTCACGCTCGTGGACCTCGACCCGGGCATGACCGGGCTGTTCGCGAGCCACCCCGAGCTCTCGCGCCTCAACGGCGGCGCCCTGCGCGACCCCCGCGTGAGCGTGGTCAACGCCGACGCCTTCAAGTGGCTGGAGTCCTCGCTCGGCGGCTTCGACGCGGCCATCGTGGACTTCCCGGACCCCTCGAACTTCTCGGTGGGCAAACTCTTCTCCGCGCCGTTCTATCGCCTGCTCAAGCGCCGCATGGCCAAGGGCGGCCTCATCTCGGTGCAGGCGACCTCCCCCCTCTTCGCGCGCCGCTCGTTCTGGTGCATCGAGAAGACGATGGCCGACGCCGGCTGGACGACGGCGCCCTACCACGCCTACGTCCCCTCCTTCGGCGAATGGGGCTTCGTCATCGGCGCGGAGAAACCCTACCGCGCGCCGCTGCGCCTGCCGGAGGGGCTGCGCTACCTCACCACCGCCACCTTGCCCTCGCTCTTCGAGTTCCCCGCCGACATGTCGCGCGTGGACGCCGAGGTCAACCGGCTCGACACCCAAGCCCTCGTGCGCTACTACGAGGCCGAATGGGAGAAAGTCGTCCAATAAGCCGGCGCGAGTTCCTCGGCGCGGGCCTCGCGGCCGCCGCGCTGGCCGCGTGCGCCCGGCGCCCGCCCCTGACCGGCTCACTGCTCGGCCCCTCGCGCGAGCGCGGCCACCTGCTGCGCTCCGGCCGCTTCCCCGTCGCCGCGCGCGAGGAGAAGGTCCCCGTCGTCATCGTCGGCGGCGGCGCGGCGGGACTCTCCGCCGCCTGGGAGCTGCGGCGCGCGGGTTTCGACGACTTCGAGCTGCTCGAGCTGGAGGACCGCGCCGGCGGCAACGCCGCTTGGGGGCGCAACGAGGTGTCGGCCTACCCGTGGGGCGCGCACTACCTGCCCGTGCCCGGCCCGCACGCGACCGAGCTCAAGGTCCTCCTGCGCGAGCTGGGCGTGCTGACGGGCGCGGACCGCTGGGACGAGCGTTTCCTGTGCCACGCGCCGGAGGAGCGCCTGTTCATCCACGGCCGCTGGCAGGACGGGCTGTTCCCCTCCGACGCGATGTCGGCCGAGGACAGGCGGCAGAAGGAGCGTTGGGACGCCCGCGTGCGGGCCTTGCGGGCCGGGCGCGGCAAGGACGGCAAGCCGCTGTTCGCCATCCCGATGGAGCGCAGCTCCTCCGAGCTCGCCGCGCTCGACGGCCTCTCGATGAAGGCCTGGCTGGACCGGGAGGGCTTCACCTCCGAGCGCCTGCTCTGGTACCTCGACTACGCGACGCGCGACGACTACGGAGGGACGCTCGACGAGGTCTCCGCCTGGGCGGGCCTGCACTACTTCGCGGCGCGCGCCGAGGGCGACGACGACCGCGTCCTCACCTGGCCCGAGGGCAACGGCTGGCTCGTCGAGCGGCTGCTCGAGCGCGCCGGCGACCGCGTGCGCGGCGGCAGCGTCGTCATGCGCGTCGCGCCGGACGGCGCCGGGGCCGTCGTGGACGCGCTCGACGCCGCGAGCGGAGCGCCGCGCCGCCTGCGCGCCCGCCAGGTCATCGTCGCGACGCCGCGTTTCGTGGCCGCGCGCCTGGTGCCGGGCGTCTCGGCCGAGGGCTTCGAATACGCGCCGTGGCTGACCTGCAACCTCACCTTGGAGCCGCCGCGCGACGGCCGGGGCGCGCCGCCGAGCTGGGACAACGTGCTCTACAAGGGCGAGGGGCTCGGCTACGTGGACGCGCGCCATCAGGACCTCAGCCTGGACCGGCGCCGCACGGTGTGGACCTACTATCGCCCGCTCACCGGAGGACCCGACGCGCGCCGTCGCGAAGCCTTCGGTTGGGACTGGGAGAAGTGCCGGGACCTCTGTCTCGACGACCTGTCGCGCGCGCACCCCGACCTGCGCGAGCGGACCACCCGCCTGGACGCCTGGTTATGGGGCCACGGGATGGTCCTGCCGCGCCCCGGCTTCCTCTTCGGGGCGCGACGCCGCGCGGCGTTGGCGCCGCGGGGCGCCGTGCATTTCGCCCATTCAGACCAGTCGGGCCTCTCCTTGTTCGAGGAGGCCCATTACCGCGGCGTCATGGCCGCGCGCGCCGTGTTGTCCGTGTTATCATAGACCGATGCCTCCCGAGACGCGCCACCTGACCATCCTGCTCACGGACATCAAGGGATTCACCGACAAGACCTCGGCCGGCACCCGCGCTGACATCCAGCGCCTTCTCGACGACCACCGGGAGACCGTGCTGCCCGTGCTCCAGGGGCGCGGCGGCCGCCTGGTCAAGACCATCGGCGACGCGTTCCTGATGGTCTTCGACAGCCCGACCAACGCGGTCCTGGCCGGCGTCGGAGCGCAGGACGCGCTCGCCAAGCGCAACGCGGGGCTTCCCGAGGCCGAGCGCATCGAGATCCGCGTCGCCATCAACGCCGGCGAGGTGAACCTCGTCGAGGGCGACGTGTTCGGCGAGCCGGTCAACATCACCGCGCGCATCGAGGGTGTGGCCGAGGCCGGCGAGGTCTACTTCACCGAGGCGGTGTACCTGGCCATGAACAAGGCCGAGGTGCCTTCCGCCGAGGTGGGCCTGCTGCAGCTCAAGGGCATCCCCGAGAAGATACGCGTCTACAAAGTGCGCCGCGAGACGCCGTTGGGCGTGGGCCAACTGCCTTCCAAGACCCCGCCCGCCGCCGCGTCCGGCTTCGCGCCGGGCGAGAAGGCGCGCGTCGTGCCGGCCGGACCCGCCGAGCGCGCCGCGACGGACGCCCAGGCCGCGCCGTTGAGCCGGCGCGCGACCGCTCTCGCCCTCGACGGCTTGGTGTGCTCGCTGCTCGCGGGCATGCTGCTCGGCGGCGATTCCGCCGCTGTCGGCGTGCGCGTCGACCCGCAGACGCGGACCGCGTCCGCCGAGGCCGGCGTGACCGCCAGCGTCCCGGGCGTCGGCACGCTGACGGCCGACGAGGCCGGCATGAAGTTCAAGGACGACGAGGGTCGCGAGACCGTCGTCGGCGAGGGTGACGGCTGGCGCGCCACCGTCGGCCGCAGGCGCCGCGGGCGCGGCTTCTTCCCGCTCGCCTGGTTCGCCTACAACTTCCTCTTCGTGTGGACGTTGTCGGGCGCGACGCCCGGCAAGAAGCTGCTGGGCCTGCGCGTGGTCGCCGAGGACGGGACGCCGCTCGACGGCCGCCGCGCGGGCATCCGCGCGATGATGTCCCTGGTGTCGGGGTCGGTCCTGATGCTCGGCTACGCCTGGCCGTTCGGGTCGTCTACCCGCCGCACCTGGCACGACTCGGTCGCGGGCAGCCGGGTCGTGCGCGCCGGCTGAGCCCCCGGGCGCCCCTTTCGGCCCGCGTTTTGGCATAATAGACTGATGTTCACCCCCAAACGAGCCAGACAGATCCGCAAGTACAAGAACCTCAGCGGCGACTCCAAGGTCGTCACCTACGAGTTCGCCAAAGACGGCGTGACGGTCGCCTTCAAGGACAACTCGGTCTACCGCTACACCAACCAGAGCTCCAGCCCCGCCGACATCGCGAAGATGAAGACCCTCGCGGCCGCCGGGAAGGGCCTGGGCACCTTCATCGCGTCGAGCATGAAGGGCCGCCACCTCCGCCGCGTCCGCTGAAAGCGGTCATAACTAAAGGGACAGGCACCTAAGTTATGGGGACACTCTCCCCGATAACCTAGGTGCCTGTCCCCTTTGTTATAGGTTCTTGAGGCAGGCCTCGAGCAGGGACGGGGCGGTCAGGCCGTATTTCTCGTAGAGCTGCTCGGGGGTCGCGGACTCGCCGAAGGAGCGCAGGCCCACGCGCACGACGGGGCAGGCCAGGCCGTGTTCGGCGACGGCCTCGCAGACCGCCGAGCCCAGGCCGCCGTGCACGTTGTGGTCCTCCACGGAGACGAGGCGTTGGCTGTCCTTGGCGAAACGCGCCACGGCCTCGTGGTCGAAGGGCAGCAAGGACGAGGCGTTGGCCACGCGCACGGCGAAACCCTTGGCCTCGGCGGCCTTGGCCGCCTCGATGGCGTGGGGCACGGGGCCGCCCGAGGCGATGATGGTCGCCTGGTACTTCGCGGGCTTCTTGGCGGGCTCCCAGAGAACGTCGATGACGCCGGGCTTCCAGCGGTAGTCGGCGGCGTGCACGTCGGGCATCTTCTGGCGCGTGAGGCGGATGTAGACCGGGCCTTTGTGCTCGATCATCCAGCGCACGGCCTGCTGGGTCTCGACGTGGTCGGCGGGCTGCAGGATGGTCATGTGCGGCAGGGCGCGCATGGCGGCGACGTCCTCCAGGCCCATCTGCGAGGTCCCGTCCTCCCCGATGCCGATGCCCGCGTGTGTGCCCACGAGCTTCATGTTGGTCTGGTTGTAGGCGGCGCTCACGCGGATGGACTCCACGCGGCCGATGAGGAAGCAGGCGAAGGAGGTGAGCACGGGGACCTTGCCCGACAGCGCGAGTCCCGCTGCCATGCCGACCATGTTCTGCTCGGCGATGCCGACCTCGAAGTGGCGGCTCGGGTGCTTCTTCATGAAGGCCTGGGTCATCGTGGACTTGGAGAGGTCCGCGTCCAGGACCACGAGCCGCGGGTCCTTCTCCGCGACCTCCAGGATGGTCTCGCCGAACGACTCGCGCGTGGCTTTAGCGGCCATTCTCGATCTCCTTGACGGCTTTGTCGGCGTCGTCCTTCTTGGGCGCGTTGCCGTGCCAGGCGATGTTGTGCTCCATGAAGCTCACGCCCTTGCCCTTGACGGTGTTGGCGACGATGGCCTGCGGGCGGCCGTCCTTGGCCGCCCAGGCCTTCGCGAAAGCCTTCTCGAGAGCGGCGAGGTCATGGCCGTCCACGGCCTGGACCTCCCAGTTGAAGGCCCGCAGCTTGTCGGTCAGGGGCTCGATGTCCATGACCTCCTTGACCGGGCCGTCGATCTGCCCGCCGTTGTAGTCCACGACCGCGACGAGGTTGTCGAGCTTGAACTTGGGCGCGGCCATGAAGGCCTCCCAGCACTGGCCCTCCTGCACTTCGCCGTCTCCCAGCACGACCACGGTCTTCCAGTCCTTCTTGTCGAGTTTGGCGGCGCAGGCCATGCCGAGCCCGACGGAGAGGCCCTGGCCGAGCGAGCCGGTGGAGAACTCGATGCCCGGCAGCCGCAGGCGGTCGGGGTGGCCCTGGAGCGGCGAGCCGAGCTTGCGCAGCGTCATCAGCTGCTCCTTGGGGAAGTAGCCGCGGTAGGCCATCACCGCGTAAAGCGCGGGGCAGGCGTGGCCCTTGGAGAGGATGAGGCGGTCGCGGTCCTCCCAGTCGGGCCGCTTCGGGTCGTGCTTCAAGAACTTCCAGTAGAGGACGGTCAGCAGGTCGATGACGGAGAGCGAGCCGCCGGGGTGGCCGTTGCCGGCGGCTTCGATCATGCGGATGATGTCGCGGCGCATCTGCGTCGTCAGGGTTTTGAGGTCGGCGGGGGCGCTGGTGGCGGTGGGCATGGGTCGATTCTAGGAAACAGGCTTCGGCCGACTCCAGGGCTATTTGATAGAATCGCCGCATGAAGATCGAGACCTATGTCGGACAGATTCGCCAAGCGGCGAACTTCGTCAGGAAGAAGGCCCCGGGGTTCCGCCCCGACGCGGGCTTCATCCTCGGCTCGGGCTTGGCCAAGGCCGTCCCCCCCCTCAAGAAGGCGCTCGTCATCCCTTACCGCGACATCCCCGGCTTCCCGCGGACGACGGTCCCGGGCCACGAGGGCAAGCTCATCCTCGGCTACGCCTCCGGCCGCTCCGTGGCGGTGATGCAGGGCCGCTTCCATTACTACGAGGGCCACGCGATGGAGTCCATCGCCCTGCCCGTGCGCACGCTCGAGTACATGGGCCTCAAGACCCTCATCGTCACCGCGGCCGTCGGCTCGATGCGTCCGGACACCCGCCCCGGTCACTTCACGGTGGTCAAGGACCACATCAACCTCATGGGCCGCAACCCGCTGCGCGCCTTCCATGAGGAGGAGTTCGGCACCATGTTCCCGGACATGACCGAGGCCTACGACCCGCGCCTGCGCAAGCTGCTGATGAAGGTCTGCCGCAAACGCAAGGTGCCCGCCCGCGAAGGCGTGTACGTCGCGGTCGGCGGCCCCTCCTACGAGACCCCGGCCGAGATCCGCGCCTTCCGCTCCATGGGCGGCGACGTCGTGGGCATGTCGGTCGTGCCCGAGGTCGTGCCCGCGCGGCAGATGGGCCTGACCACGGCGGCGGTGGTGTGGACCTCGAACATGGCGGCCGGCCTGCCCGGCTCCATCCAGAACCACGGCGACGTCCTGGCGTTGGGCGCCAAGGTCTCCGACGACCTGCGCGCCGTGCTGTCGGACGCGATCGCGGAGCTCTGATGAAGACTGTTCGTCGGACCGCGAGCGGTCCGACGCGGCTGCCGGCGAGGAAGGAGCCTTAGCCGCCGTGCGTTTCCTCGACCTCATCGCCAAGAAGCGGGACGGAGGCCGGCACACGCCCGAGGAGCTCGAGGCCGTCGCGCGCGCCGCGGCGCAGGGCCTGGCCAAGGACTACCAGCTCTCCGCCTGGCTGATGGCCGTCCTGCTCAAGGGCATGGACGAGAAGGAGACGGTCGCGCTCACCCGCGCGATGGCGCGCTCCGGCGAGACGCTGGGACTGGGCGACCTGGGCAAGCCCAAGGCCGACAAACACTCCACCGGCGGCGTCGGCGACGGCGTCTCGCTCGCGTTGGCGCCGCTCGCCGCGGCCTGCGGCCTGGCCGTGCCCATGATGTCGGGGCGCGGGTTGGGCCACACCGGCGGCACGCTCGACAAACTCGAGTCCATCGACGGCTTCCAGGTGCGCCTGGAGCTGCCCCGCATCCGCAAGCAGATGGCCGACCTGGGCGTGTGCCTGTTCGGACAGACCGGCGAGCTCGCCCCCGCCGACCGCGTCCTCTACCAGCTGCGCGACGCGACCGCGACGGTCCCCGCCCAGCCTCTCATCGTCTCGAGCATCCTTTCCAAGAAGGCCGCCGAGGAGCTCGACGCGCTGGTCCTGGACGTGAAGGTGGGCTCGGGCGCCATCTTCAAGGAAGCCGCGCCCGCGCGCGCGCTGGCCAAGGCGCTGGTGCGGACCTCCAAGGGCCTGGGCATGAAAACGGTCGCCGTGCTCACCGCCATGGAGCAGCCGCTCGGCCGCTTCGTGGGCAACGCGCTCGAGGTCCGGCAGGCCGTCGAGATCCTCCAGGGCGACGAGAGCGCCGCCGACTACCGCGAGGTGACCTTGACCTTGGGCGGGTGGATGCTCTGTCTGGCCAAACTCGCGCGCACGCCCGCCGAAGGCGCCGCCCGCATGGCCGCCGCCATCAAGGACCGCCGCGGCCTGGCCGCGCTGCGCGCCGTCATCAAGGCCCAGGGCGGCGAGCCCGCGGTCGTGGACGACCCGAGCCTGCTGCCCAAGGCCAAGCTCTCGCGCGCCTTCGCCGCGCCCAAGGACGGCTTCGTCACGCGCCTCGACGCCCGCCTCGTGGGTCAGGCCGCGGTCCAGCTCGGCGCGGGCCGCGCCTACATGGAGCAGGAGCTCGACTACGGCGCGGGCTTCGAGCTGCTCAAGAAGGTCGGCGACCCCGTCAAGAAGGGGCAGGCCGTCGCCGTGCTGCACGCCAACGACGCCGGGCGGCTCGGGATGGGCGAGCGCCTGTTCGCCGAGGCCCTGGGCGTCGGGCCGAAGGCGCCGCGTCCGCGCCCCGTCATCCTCGAGGTCCTCAAATAAGGAGACCGACCATGCCCAAGCTCCACGTCAGCGACCATCCCCTGGTATCGGACAAGCTCGCGGCGCTGCGCGACAAGGACACGCCGCCCGAGGACTTCCGCCGCCTGATGGGCGAGGTCGCCATGCTCGTGGGCTGCGAGGTGCTCAGGGGCGTGCGCACCCGCAAGTCCACGGTGCGCACCCCGCTCAAGCCCGCGCCCGCGGTCGTGCTCGACCAGCCGCTGGCCTTCGTCGCGGTGCTGCGCGCGGGCCTGGGCATGACGCCGGGCCTGCTGCAACTCGCGCCCAAGGCCGCCATCGGCCACATCGGCCTCTACCGCGACGAGCAGACCTTGAACCCCGTCCGCTATTACGTCCGCTTGCCCAAGAAGCTCAAGGACCACTTCGTGGTCCTGTGCGACCCGATGCTCGCCACCGGCGGCTCGGCGTCGGAGTCCATCCACATCCTCAAGACCGACGGGGCCCGGCAGATCGTCCTGCTGACCTTGCTCGCCGCCAAGAAAGGCGTGGACCGCGTGCACCGCGACCACCCGGACGTGCCCATCTTCACCGCCGCCGTGGACCCCGTGCTCAACGGCCACGGCTACATCGTGCCCGGCCTGGGCGACGCCGGCGACCGCCTCTTCAACACCTGAGTTAGGTACCTGTCCCCTTTCTCAGTCCGTGACGCGTTCGCCGTCGAAGGAGATGGCGGCGTGGGCGGGCAGCGCGAGTTCCGCGACGCGCGGCAGGGCGGCGGCGGCGGGCGCGGCCGGCTGCCCGGCCGACGAGAGCTGCGCCCCCCCTCGCTTGCAGATGGAGAGCTGCGGCTCGTAGCCGCAGATGAGGCTCGGGTCGGCGGCGCTGAGTATCTGCTGGCCGCGCCGGCAGATGGAGAGCTGGGGCTCGCGGCCGCAGATGAGCGAGGCCGAGGCGATGACCTCGGTCTGCTCCGCGGCGCTGAGCAGCTGCTGGCCCTTCTTGCAGACGTCGAGCTGCGGCTCGCGGCCGCAGATCAGGGACGAAGCGTCGGCCATCAGGGCCCGGCGGCAGGCCTGCCAGGCCGGGGAGCCGTATTCGTAGAGCCGGTCGCAGTGGGCGCCGACCGCGGCGGTCTGCTCGGGGGGCTGCCCGGGGCGGGCCACGGCGTGGGCGGAGGCGGCTGAGAGGACGGTCAGCGCGAGAAGGGCGAAGAGGGGCTTCATGCTTTCAGGATACCCCGCGCCCGGTCCTCCGTCCCGGGGCTGCGGGCCCCCCTCCGGCTGGGTCCAAAGGCCCAGATAAAAAGGAACGGCCCCGAGGGGTCGGGGCCGTTTACGGCTTCTGGTCCGGGGGTGTAAGGCTTAAGCCTGCTGCTTGCAGGTGCGGGGCCACACGCAGGGCTGGAACTGCGCCACCGCGGGAGCGGCCTCGATGACGATGACCGGGGCGGACTCGTTGGACTTGCAGGTGCGGGGCCACACGCAGGGCTGGAACTGGGCGGTCTGGACCGGGGCGGTCGCGGTCTTGCAGGTGCGGGGCCACACGCAGGGCTGGAACTGGGCGGTGGTCACGGCGGGCTGGGTGGTCGTCATCGCGAGCGTCAGGATCAGGTCGAGCATTTTCTTTCTCCGTGTCTTGCGTCTAAATCGTTCAGTGCGACGACTACAGTGTAGCGCCCTTGTCGCTTTCGTCAGAATGAGAGCGGTCAAGCCGCGGACTTGATGGACCTCAATTGACATAGGTCAAAGGTCCCAGGCCGCTTGGGCCCGGCGTCCGTCGGGGATGGGCCCGAAGGCCCAGGGCGCGCCGTTTAGGCGGCGGAGCCGGCGAGCGCGCGCAGGCGCTCTTCGGAGAGGATGAGGAGGTCCTTCTCCTTCTTCTTGAGGACCTCTCGCTCCTCGAAATCCTTGAGGAGGCGCACCGTGGTCTCGATGGTCAGGCCCGCCATCTCCGCGAGGTCGCGGCGCTTGATGCCGGCGACCACGGGATAGGGCTTGCGGGGGACCATCATGCGGATGAGGGTGTCGGCCAGGCGGCCGCGCGCGGGCTTGAAGGCGATGTCGCGCGCCTTGTTCTCGCCGCGGCGCACGTCCCGCGCCAGCTCGCGCATGAGCGCCAAGCCGGCCTGCGGGAAACGCGTGACGAAGTCCTGGAAGGAGCGGCTCTCGATCATGGACACGACGCTGGGCTCGAGCGCCTCGCCCGTGCCGGTGTAGGGGCCCTCGTTGGCGAGGAAGGTCACGTGACCGAGGAGGTCGCCCGGGGACTCGACGCGCGTGGTCAGCTGCTGGCCGGTGCGGCTGGACTTGTAGACCTTGACCTTGCCGGTGCAGACGACGTAGACGCCCTGGGGCGCCGCGCCTTCATGGAACACGACCTCGCCGCGCTTGAACGGGTTGGCCAGCCGCATCTCCCGCCAGGCCTTCTTGGCTTCCTTCGTGCCCAGGAGCTCGTAGAAGCAGTTCTTGCGGAAGGAGCACCAGTCGCAGTTCGGCGCGTCGCGCTTCGAATAAGGCATCCGTCGTCATTATACAAACTAAGGAGAGCGGCGGGGCCAGGGCCTGGAGGGCCCAGGCCGCTCGGGGGTCCCCCGCGTCAGCGCAGGGCGACGCGGTCGGCGTATTGGCCGACGGTGGAGCGGAACTCCGGCAGGTCGCGCACCGCCTCGAGCTCGCCGTCGGTCTTCGCCATGATGACGAAGCGGCGCAGGTCCGCGGGGTTGGTCGCGGCGTTGAAGGTCTCCTTGAGGGCGCCCAGCGCCGAGGAGGTCTTGCCCGACACCGCCAGGGCGAGCGCGCTCTGGTAGTGGGCCGCGGGGTTCAGGGGGTTGACCTGCAGAGCCTTGCGCAAGGACGCCAGCGCCATCTCGGACTGGCCGAGCTTGTTGTAGGAAGTACCGATCTTCTCCCAGATCTGGGCCTGCTGCGGCACGCCCAGGGTCTGGCGCTCCTGGTCGAGGGCGATGGCGTCCTGGTAGGCGGCGATGGCGGCGCCGAAGCGGCGGAACTTGTACTCCAGGTTGCCCTGGGCGACCAGCTCGAGCACCTCGGGGTCCTGGGCCGGGGCGGCTTTGGCCGGGGCGTCGCGCAGGGCGTCGCGCATCTCGCCGGAGGCGATGTCGTTGGAGGCGACCATCATGTCCTCGTCGGCGACCACGCCCAGCGCGCGGCGGTGCATGGGGCTGGAGAGCATGGTGCGGAAGGCGGGATCCTTCTTGGCGGCGGCCTGCAGGGCGTTGACCTGGCCGTATTTGGCGGCCTTTTTATGGGCGATCTCCAGGTTGTGCATCGCCTTCTCGCTGTCCTTCATCTTGAAGCGCAGGCGGGCGGCGTGCAGCGGGATGAGCGCCTTGTTGGGAGCGGCGCGCAAGGCGTTTTTGTAGGACTCGATGGCCGCCTCGTTGTTCTCCACGGCCTCGTGGCACATCGCCAGGCTGAAATGCAGGCGGGAGGCGTCGGGCAGGTCCTTGAGCTTGGGGTCCAGGCTCAACGCCATCTGGTAGGCGTCGATGGCGGACTGGGCGTCGTCTTTATCGGCGCCCTCCACGGAGCCGGCTTTGAAGCCGCGCTGGTAATGCGCCCAGCCCAGCAGGAAATAGGTGGAAACCGAGCCCTGGCGGCGGACGGCCTTGTTGAGGGCGGAGATGGCGGCGCTGTATTCGCCGCGCTCCAGGTTGCCCAGGCCCAGCGACATCTGGCGGGTGGCCTCGGCGTCCATTTTGACGGCCTTTTTAGCGGCATCCGCCGGGGCGGCGGACAGAAGAGCGGCCACGGTCAGCGCGAGCGCGATCTTCATCGTCTGGGGCAGGTTTTCCTTCATGCCTCCAGTATAGACGTCTGCGACCGGCGGCTACAGGGTCGGGGGGCCCTTTTTCGAGTAGGCCCTTGGACCTATATAGGCGAATCGGCCCCCCGGGCGTCCGGGCGGGGGCCGTATCCTCCCCCGCCCGAAGGTCGTCAACCTGCTAAGCCCTACACTTCGGCCAGCTGTTCCTCGCGCATGGGCTGGTGCTTGCGATGCGAACGGGCGAAAAAGCCGGTTTTGCGGCCTTCACGCCGGTCCTTTATCCACCGGCCGATTTTCTCGCGCGTCTGCTCCCCGGATTCCGGCGCCAGCAACACGCCCAGCGCCGACCCGAAGGCTATCCCGGCGAGCATATACGGCCAGACCGGGGTCTTCTTCTGCGGCACGGCCATGACGTCTTTTTTGAAGTCCATACGGTTCCCGCTCCTTGGGTACGAGATGGGACCGCTCCACGCGTCCATCGATGACGGCGCAACGGAACAGCCCAGCCGCGAGGGAGGGTCCGTCCGGTCCTCAAGCGTGGTATAATCATGTCTTCGGTGGCCGTAGCTCAGCTGGTTAGAGCGCCGCGCTGTGAACGCGGAGGTCGGGGGTTCAAGTCCCCTCGGTCACCCCAATCTGTCCGATAGATAGAACTTCGGTTCTCGACGAGCGGCCGTCCTCTTCCCGGGGACGGCCGTCTGTCTTGGCGGGCCCCAGCGGCAACTGGTACTCGACGGTGCCGCCATTCGGCCGGTCCATCACGATGCGCTTAATCCAGGAGCGCAGGAAGGACTTGCGCTCGAAGAAGGCCCCCTCCTCCAGCAGCCCCTGGAGGTCCTTCACGTGGCGGCGCACCTCCGTGGGGCTCACTCGGACCGGCTCCAGGGCCAGCTTGATCTCCAGGTCGATGCGGCCGCGCTTGGCCTCGTCTATCTGCCCGCGCAGGGCCTTGATGCGGGGCGCCAAGTCGTCCAGGTCCACCTTGCCCGTCTCCAAGGCTCCATAGAGCGAGTCGAGCTTGGCGTTGAGCGCCGCGACCTGCGCGTCCTTGGCCTCCAGCAGCCGGCCGATCTCGGCCCGCTCGCCGTTGACCTTGGCGTTGACCGAGGCGATGAGGCGCGTCAGGTTCTCCTCGGTCAGCACGCGCTCCTTGAGCAGGCGCGACACCGCCGCCTCGATCCTCTCGCGGCTCACGAGCCGGGACTCGCAGCCGTGCTCCCCGCGCCGCTGGCGGTTGTGGCAGCCGTAGTAGAAGAAGCGCGAGCTCTTGGCCGCCTGGCCCACCATGTTCGCGCCGCACGCGCAGAACAGGAAGCCGCTGAGGAGGTAGTTGCTGCTGACCGTGCGCGGATGCACCCGGCGCGGGCTGCGCGCGGTGATGACCGCCTGGGCCCGCTCGAACGTTTCCTTGTCGATGATGGCGGGATGTGCGTCCTCCACCCGGACGGTGTGCTCGCCCCAGTTCTGCCCCTCGCGCAGCGGGTGCTTGCGCACGCGGTTGAACACGAGCACGCCGGTGTAGGTCTCGTTGCGCATGATGTAGCGCACGCCGTTGACCTCCCAGCGCCCGCCGCGGCGCGTGCGGACGCCCTCGTCGTTGAGCGCGCGCGCGATCTCCTTGGCTCCGCGCCCGTCCAGGCAGAGCTTGAAGATGCGCTTGACGAGAGGCGCCTCCTCCTTGGCGACCGCGAGCTTGGCCTTCTGATTGCCGTCCACCATGACCTTGGCGATCCGGTAGCCGAAGGGCGCGACGCTGCCGTTGAGGAAGCCCCGCCGCGCGTTCTCCTTCATGCCCCGGATGGTGTCGGAGGCGAGGTTGGCCGAGTAGAACTCGTCGATCACCTCGATGATGCCCTCCAGCAGCCGCCCCGACGGGCTGTCGTCGATCTGCTCGTTGATCGAGACGACCTCCACCCCGTGCTTGCGCAGGAGCTTCTTGTAGATGATCGAGTCCTCGCGGTTGCGCGCGAAGCGCGACAGCTTCCAGACGAGGATGGCGTTGAACGGCGCCTCCTTCTGCCTCGCGGTGGCGATCATCTCCTGGAACTTCGGCCGGTCCGCGCTGCGCGCGCTCTTGGCCTCGTCCACGTACTCCGCGTGCACCGTCCAGCCGCGCTTGGTTGCGTAGTCGCGCAGCGCCTTGAGCTGCGCCGGGATGGACAGGTCCTTCTCGGCCTGTCCCTCGGATGAGACGCGCGCGTAGAGCGCCGCCCTCGTCCCCGGAGCTTCAGTCCTGGGTTGATTCATCATCGTTCCCTCCTACACTCCTTACGCACGAGGAGGCCGATTTGTTCCATGTATTTTTGTCCCCCTTCCCCTGTTTTTCAAGTGCCCTCTCCCGAAGGACCCGCCGCGCGATGAGTCCAGCCAGGATTTCCAGCCCTTCTTCCGGCGTCGTGAACGGCTCTCGATTGCGGTTCTCTTTCTGGTCTATTCATCTCCTATGCGGACCGGCCCATACACCGGTCCTTTCTTTTAGGGGCCCGACCGCCCCAGCTCGGCGAAGACCCCAGCTCCCCCCACGGAGCTGGGCCATGCGACGCGTCTCCCGAAATCCATTCAACGCCCGCGCAGCTTGATAGGCACCTTCAGCGTCTCGCGCCTGCCCGGAGCCTCCCAACGGCTCGCCTCCACGCTCAGCTTGTACCCCGCGAGGTCCAGCGCGCCGCCG
Source organism: Elusimicrobiota bacterium (assembly GCA_033875325.1). GTDB lineage: Bacteria > Elusimicrobiota > Elusimicrobia > UBA1565 > UBA9628 > GWA2-66-18. The sequence goes on from JANRKA010000060.1 coordinate 19,470, forward strand.
AAGGACACGGATGCCGGAGCGCAGCGTTGCGCGAGCACGATAGGTCGCTTGGCGGTCACGGACAGCGTGCGCCCCCGCGAATCGCGGAGGGCGATGGTGTTCACGTCCGAGTCGGCCGAGTTCGAGCAAAAGTAAAAGCCGAGCCGGTGCCTGCCGCCGCTCGTCAAGAGTCGCGCGTTCCGCACCGAGAATCCGTTGCTGGAAACCCAGACGTCCTCCAAGTCGTACTCGTACACGGGCGCGGGCTTCTTGGCAGCTTTGCTCGCGGCGCGCGGTCGGGACGCGTAAGGCGCGCTTGCTGGCGGCAGCATGCCGCAGAATCGGGGCAGCACGATCGGCAGGACAACGGCGATAAGGGCGCAAGCCGTCATCATGCTCCAAGACACCTGAGTCCACGGCCACGTCCAGTTGGTGAGCTTCGATGCCTCGGCGCGAAATAGGGCGATGTCCCGGGCCAAGGCGCTCGGGTTTTTTGCAGGCGGCAGGGACTTCGGCTCGCTGACGGGATCGACTTGGGACGCGCCCGGGATATTCTCGGGGGCGTGGGTCTCGGTAACGGCCGGCTTTGGAGCGAGCGGTGTAGGCTCGGGCGGCTTCTCAGGCACGCACGTGGGCAGGGTCGGCTTGTCGGCGTCTATCGAGAACAGCGCGCCGTCCGCGTCCATCAGCTCGACCGTGCCCTTGGCGGCCAGGAAGTCCTCGAGGAGCACGAAGTAATGCCGTTGCCCTTCAAGCTGCCGGCGCCGGTCCATGACCTGGCGGCGCAGCGCCCGGATGATGGTCTCGTCCCCGCAGAGCCACCAGACCTGGGCCAGCTTGCGGCGGCTGAACTGCCGAAATGCCTCCTCCTGCTTGTCCCGGTTCTTGAGCGTCAACTCCACTTCCAGGCCCACGCGGTCCATGAGCTCGCGGCCGGGGACCCGATACCAAAACTCGCCGTCGCAGATTTTCTCGGCCTGACGCTTCTGGTATTTCCAGAGCCGGATTTCAGGCAGGAATTCATGTACGAGGGGGTGTTTTTCCAGCACGAGCCCGGCCTTGGCGCAGGCCATGCGGTGGCGGAAACTGAACGTGGTGTAGCGCTCCGGCCGGAAGCGCCAGCCGGTGTTGAGTTGGCCCGCCTTGCCCAAAACCCGGTAGCCCCGCGCGGTCAAATAGTGCGCGGTCCGCGGGCTCATGAGCGTGTCGAAGTCGGAGATAACCCCCTGCTCGCGCAGGAGTTTCATGTGCCGGTAGGACCAGGTTTTGTTGCCGTAGACGAACTGGATCTCGGCCATGGTGAGGTAGCCGTACTCGGACATGGCCTTCATGACCTGGAGCATCTGCGGCCGGAGTTCTAACTGCCCCGGCTTGGCCTCGGCCGCTTCCACCTCTTTCCTGTCGAGCTCCTGCTCCTCCGCCGTCGCCTCGGTCCATTCCCCTCCGCTCGTCTCCAATCCCCTTTCCTCCGTTTTCTGTTTCTGTTTTTTCACACACCATCCCCTGCATCCCTACCCTGCCCCGTTTTGAGTCCCTTGCAACCAATCAGATTCATCTGATTGGTTGGGGGAGAGGGGTCAGGAAACGCGCCAGCGGTTCCTGACCCCTCTCCCCGGCGAGAAACGGGGATATAGCGCTTGGATGCAGGGGATGGAGCGTTATAAGCGAGTTCTCGGTTTATGCCACTCGTTGTCCTCCCCTCGGGCAGGCCTGCCACAATCCGTACCAGTGCGCGCGCCACACGGGCAGCCCGTTCGAGTGCCCCTGCATCGATAAAGACGCGCTGGGTCCGGCTTTTAGACAGGGTCCAGGCCCAATTTCTTGAGGTGCTTGCGGATGCGCTCGACTTGCCGCGCCGTCCAGCGCTGGGGCCGGCCCAGCCGGCGGGCCAGTTCGGAGACGTTCCCCTCCACCTCCTGGAGCGGCCCTAGAAGGCTCGCAAGCTCATCCGGCAAGCCGACGAGGGCACGCTTCACCTCCGCCAGCCAAAGCGCACGTTCGGGGCTGTCCGGCTCCGCGGGCACGGGCAACGCCGCGCCGAAACCCGCCTCCTCGCTCGCAGCTTCAACTTGGTCCATGAGCACGTCCAGGGAGAAGACGCCGCGGGTTCTAACCTGCTCCCGGCGCCACTCGTCGCGCTTCTTGTTGCCCACCACCGCGCGCAGGTAGGCGGCGTCGCGGGACGCCATTTCCAGCGTCAGGCGCGTCGATTCCGGCGCGGTGGAAGGCAGCCCATGCAGCGCGGATTCGAGGAGTTTCAGCATCCGGGCCAGGTCCTCCAGAGGCCTGGCGGACGCGGATTTACCCGTCGCGGGCGCCTGGGTTTTGCGGTGCAGGACCAGGTAGAGGTCCCCCGCGTCCTGCAGGGTTAGATCGAGCTTGGCGAGGCGTGGAGCCGGTCGTGCGGCAGGGGTTTCAGCCTTTCGGGCGGGCTGTTTCCAAGCAAGTGCCAGCCGATGAAAGGCCGGCGGGATTGCGACCGGAACGGAGGTGGTGCGAGCTTGTTGGGGCGGGGTTTGCATAGGGTAGGGGCATCGGCCCTACCCGGCGGTGATCAATTTTTATGGCGTAGCCCGGGTAGGCGATGGCCGGCATCTATTCCCGGAGCAATTTTCATGCCACTCGCAATAAGGCCGTTTGGCGGCTTATATTGCGCGGTTCGGGGTTGGACATTCTGATTTCAGAATGTCGCGTTGTAAAACAGAAAGAAGTTCGTGCTGTTTTACAATCTCAACCCGAAATGCTGGGGCGTTGCCGCCCGGCGGGTCAGTTGAGGGCCGGGCTTCCGGGCCCGGCTTCGGGCGCCGCGCGGCGTAGGACGTGGGCGGCGAAATGGTGGAGGGCCGAGTGGCGTTGCTTCAGGTCGTCCAGGAAGCTGGTCGTCAGCCGAACCGGGTCCGCCTGCCAGTTGATGCCGGTCTCACCGAATGTATAGCTGGTGAGCGCGCCGTTGCGTTTGAGCCATTCCAGGCACAGCCAACTCGCACAAAGCTGAATCCACTCAGCGAGTTTTTCGTCGCGCACGTGGCCCGATTCGTCCGGCTTGGCGGTGATGAGAGCGAAGAGAGTCAGAGGCTCGCTGAGGTCTTTGGGGAAGTCTCGGAGCATGGCCTCCAACTCGGCATCATCCAAGGCCGCCAGCAAGGCCTCCCCACTCTTCGTTCCACCCTGCCGTAGCGCGGCGAGCTTGTGGACGATGGCAAGGTGCTCGGCGTGCTCGGATGGCGTCATATATACCCTTGCCTGAACGGCGGCGGCACTAAGATGCTTCGCGCTTGGCTCCAGCCTTAATCCATGCAGCCTTAGGCTGCGGTTTAGCGCAGAGTGCTCTCTATCGAGCGGCGAAGCTGAGGCGACTGCTGATCAAAGGTACCGCTGACAGCGAGCTTCTTTAGAAGTGACTTGCCGTTCTTGAGGCTCAGCAAGGATTCCACGAGATACGAGATAGTTTTCTCGTTTGCGGGCATCAGAAAAAACTCGCGAAGCAGTTCCGGTTGGGCCGCCGCTATTTCCTTCAGCACGCCCCGTCGCAGCTTCTCGCATTTGTCCCAATACTGCCACCAGCCGAGTTCGGGCAGATGTCGGGATAGATGACTCCAGGCATCGGCGTTGAGACGATCCTCTTCCAGAGCGGAATGGAGTCCAGCAAAATTCTGAAGAAGCAGAGCGCTTCTTTTCGAATCCGACGAGGCGAACGCTACTGAAGACAGAAATGCCTGAATGCTTGCTGCGAAATGCTCCCTGGAATGGCCTTGCGCAATATTGCCGAGCCGTAGCCAAGTAGAGAAATCCACTTCTGCGAGCCGTGAATCGTGTGGGTCGAGCAGCGAGAGAATGTCTGCAATGAGACTCGGCGGAAGCTCGTGCTTGGCGAGCAATTCGACGGCAATTTCCGGATACTTACTAACAATGTCCAGTAGATCGGCCCACTCGGATGCTGGTTGCTCTTGTGTAATGAAGTCGAGCAAGCAATTGAGAGCCATTTCGGGCCACTGAGAAGCGAGCCTGCCTAGTGCTCTCTTGCTACGGGTTCGAAGAACCGCCTGGATTACCGCGCTGGCTACCTTCGGTTCAGGGTTAGTGCGAATAAGGGCATCGGCCAAATCGGTTTGATTGGCACGCATGAGTTGCCACAGCTCCGGCAGTCCTGCCAGGGAAGGTCGGCGGTGAATCAGTCCGTACACCAGCTCTCGACGCTTAGGCAGGAACTGTACGAGCTTCTCGGTGGGCGCCTGCTCTATTAGGGCCGCTAGCAGCGATTGTCCGAATTCATTTAGTCGCCCCGATCCCAGATCAGCTGCAAGCGAAAGTGCTTGATCCGAGTCGCGCTTTGTGAGGAGCTCAGCAAGTGTGGCAGCTGCTGCCAGTCCATATTCAGATGGAATGGCGGAGGTTCGCGAGATGTGTTCGAGTATGCGATATGGAGACGCTGTCGGAAAACCGGCTTGAGAGAAAAGCTCCGGTGCTGTGATGATTGATTTCAGCGCGTTATATCTGTGGGGCTTTAGAAACACTGACAGAAGGGCAGTCGGGGAGGGATCAGTTTTCGCGGCCACGAATATATCCGCAAGAGCACCTGCGAGCGTCCGATCAAAAATTCCTTTCCCGGCAATCCCCAGAAATTCGCGGAGATGCGAATCCCCGTCCCCATTGATATCGTCTGTTAGCGCATCAACCCATTCGCAAGAAATGGAGCGATCTGCGTCAGGATCGATGATAATCGCAGCCGGTGCTTCGCGACGCACATTTCGAGATCCTGTCTGCGGGCAAATCTGCAAATCAAAGGGCACGCTGTTTAGCTGGCGCGGAGAAATGGCTCCCGTACAAAAAGCAAATGACTTGCGGAGGTCTGCCCACTGCTGGAGCCAAATACTGATAACGAGTTGTTCGAAATCCTCGCTTGAATCTGCGAGCAATATGACGGGACGCTTGGGGGCTTCGTATAGTCCGAATAGGACCTGGCTCGCAATCCGTCTATCTAATTCTTGATTACGCGTGCGCACCTGGTTGGCAGCGGGGAGTTCGTTGAGCGCATTCGAGTAGGATTCGAATCCCCCATTCTCAGAGATCTCGGGGCGCCGGAAAAGTTGCTCGATTTGGGCAAAACTGCTTATTCCCCCCAACGTATTGAAATCCAAAAGCAGTGTATGAGTCCAAACACATCCAGGCCTAGGCATCTCCGGGGCAGTCCATGTCCGAGCCAGTGCGAAGTAGCCGATCTTGGGTAGCGGATAGCCAGTAATATACGACTCAAATCCCCTCACGCTCGCTGCTCCCGAGAGGTCGCTCAGAACTGCGAGCTGCCTTTGAATGTCGGGAGGCAGGTCAATCGATCCCGCTAGCAGTGTGTGGCCGCGGGAATACCCGTGAAGGAGTTGATGCGATTTAGTTGGCGGCATCTTTAAAAATCAGCCAGCGTATCGGCGCCGTAATATCATGATGCGGCGTTCCGTGGTCCTCATGAACAATGATTCTATCAGAGGGCCTCGTATGCTTGCGACCCAAGGCGGACACGTCCTTCTCCGGATCTCCGCCAAATGCGCTGACACCAAAGAATTTGCACCGATATTCGCCGCTATTCGCCATCAGGAACTGATGGAGAAGCGGAAGTTCTTTGCGGAGCCATTCAGAAGGTGTGCATGGCTGAGGAATCCTGTCCCATGCGGAGACGACGACAGCTATCCCGAATTTGTTCTCGCAAATCGACGCGATTAGCTGAAGCAGTTCAACCATCTTTACCTGCGTCGGCACCAAGTCCGGCTCCCATGGAATAGGAGTTGACTCCGTTGCAGCATTCGCCGACGGAGCAAGCAGTGCGTCTAGTTCCGCCAGTGAGGAGCTCTTTGGGGTGGAAGAGGAGCCCTTGCTGCCAACCTCGTCAATGCGGTCAGGTCCCTGAATCCGATTGGGATTTACGAACAGCAAGATGTTGCTGGCCTTCTGAAACAAGGCGTAGCTCGCCGGGGAGCAGATGCGACCCTTGAGGATTTCGTCCCGATACAGCTCCCCGGAAACATCCGGGAAAACGATTTCCTCGGTCGCGTTATCCGCAGGAGAAGTGAGCTTCATCACAATCTGGTTGATCGACTCCTGGCTCGTTCGCCCTACCGATTCGAGGTCGAGCCACTTCCGGACCAGCTTCTCGATGTAGCCGCGTTCGGGCGGATACTCGTTGAGAGTAAGAGATCCGGAAATCTCTCGTGAGGTCACTACATGCCACAACGCCGCTAGAAAAGTGGTCTTGCCCGTTTCCGGCAACCCGATAACAATGTTCTTAATGTCCATTGGTCAGTGTGTCCCGAAATCTGTCCATCTGGCGCTCGCCGACCGTGGACGTCTCGGGAACTTCTTCGACGTGGCGGCCGACACGCGTTTCTGAGGTCCAGCGACGAATGAGGTCATCGACGCCTATCGCAGTTTGGAACGGATAGGCTGCTACCGCTTGGAAACGAAGTGCCCCCACAGCGGATTGGAACTTATCGGTGTATTCAGCTTCGATTTCGCTAATAAGCGAGTCGACATTGGGAGTCTTGCGGAGGAGGTCGGCTTTGGTGAAAAGCACCATGACCGACGAGGCCTTATCTAGCATCCCGGCTTCGATAAACACCCGCAACGTCGCGCGACCCTCGGCACGCACGTTGTGCCGCAATCGATCGTTGCACAAACGCTCACCATCTAGGCAGACAATAAAATGGTCAGCGCGCCGGACCAGCGTCAACTTCTTGCACTCGTCGGTCGATTCGATGGCAGCTTCAAAGCGCTCGCCCGAAATGTCAGTCATCAAGACATCCACAGTCTGGTCAACGGCCAGTTCGCTCTGCAAGCGGAGATGGAGTAGTGGCTGCTCGTCAGTGCGCTTGGTGCGCTCTGTTTTGGGCGACGACCTCCCAGAGGACTTTCTCAGCGGGTGGCAAATCTGCTCCCAAGCCCAAAGCGTATCGGACCCAGCGAATCGGAGGCCAGCGAAAGTCCCGCGACAAAACTTCTCATAGATGGCCGTCAACATGGTGGTCTTCCCACTTTCGGAAGCGCCCGCCAATACGATTATTCGGCTCAACCGAGAGCGGGTAATAGTGCTGGCCGATTCGGGCGTCAGTTCCAAGCCCGAAGGGAGCTCGATTTCGTTCGGTGCTTCTTGAGGTTCAGTCTCTTCCATCACTGGGCCAGGGATTTCAAGAGAAGATGCTCGCTAAAGAGTTGCTTAGAGAGTTCGAGCGGGGCAATTTTCCCCGCCACTGGAGTCTGACTGGCCTTTTCTGCAGCGGCGCGCCATTGCTTCTTTGAAGTATCCAAAGACTTCTTCATCGCGTGCATTACGGGGCAGAGATCGAGCGCACCCTCAATGTGCGTGCCCTCGAACAGCTTTTCCTTCCAATCTTTCGCCACAGCTTCAATCGCTTCAGCGATGGAGATGGCTGGCCTGGACTTGTTCACGTTCCGAAGTAGATTGGAGAAGATAGCCCTCGACGAGAGTGGCCCAGGAAGTATGTTCACTAGGCTCGTCAGCTCAACAGGGGCGATGATCGCTGCCACTGCGATATCCATCTCCTTGAACGCCCTGCCCAAGCTATTGCTGTGGCCTCCGAACAGCCACCACAAGATGTTGGTTTCCTCTTGGAGAGCACGATTCCGCTCAATCAGCGTCGTTAGAGTGTCGGAGACCGCCTTGCTGTAGGCATCCAGAGGTTTCTCTAGCTGAATCGCAGAGTTGGTCTTGCAGGCGGGACCAAGTGCGGTGCGTGTCGTTCCAATCTCGGAGATATCGACAGGATCGGTCTCATGCGCTGCCACGCTTTGAGCGCTCAAGTGTTCCTTTGCCAGGGTCACGATATCCGGTACAGGAATTTTGATCTTCCTGCTGGTAAAAGTGGCCGCATCGACCGCGAGCGCCATGCAGATGGCGATACTCTGCGGCGGCTTAGGACCATCGAAACATTCCCAGATGACCGAGCCCGCAAGAACTTGAAGCTCGGCTTTATTATTCTTGAGCGGAAAGGCCGCATCGTCCTTCTTGAAAAAATCTGCGAAGCTGTCTGCAAATGCGGCGTCTTTGGTCGGCAGCCCCAGGAATATCCGGACTACTTCAAGGCCCTTCGCCTTGTCCAGGCTGGCCGCGATTTTTTCGATACTGCTCCAGCGCAGCTGCAGAGTTTCCTGTCGGGGATCAGGAACAGCGATTCTGTACCAGTCGGCGAAGTGCTTGTGCATTGCCATTATTTTTCTCCTCGTACGGCGAAGGGGTTCGCTTCGGTGTCTTCCATCAGGGCGTTGATGGCGTCCCACAGCTCGGCCAGCCGCTTGGCCTTGTTGAGGGACTGTATGCTGGTGCGGAAAAAGCGGAGGTCGGCGGAGGAGCCCGCGGCGGGGGCGATTCCTAGCTTCTCCAGCGTCGCGCACCGCGCGGCATGATCGAGGACGTGGAACTTGTAGCAGAGGCGCCGCATGTCATCGTCAGCGACGGCTTCCGTGGCGCGCGCGGCTTTGCCGGCGCCGGCGTCTTTGAGCTTGAGCGTGTCGATGCGGCAACCGGCAGGTGCAGCCAGGACGGAGTCGGCGACGAACTGCTCCGTTTCTGGATTCCACACGCGTAGATGCGTCGAGACCTTGAGTTGCTTTCCGGAGGCATCCTCCACGACATCGAACGCGATGGCGTTATAGCGCGGCGTCCAGTCGTGTTCCCGCCTATCCGGATGAACAGCCCCAGCAATTATTCTCACGGTCTCTTCGATCTTCTGGATGCGTTGGCTGTGTTTGTGGCCGAACAGCTGGACGCGGGTTCCTGCGGTCAGTCGCGTCTCCACCGTGTCCTGGTCGAGCAGCCAGGGCAGCGGGTGGTGGCAGAGAGTCAAGGTTTCGACCCCGCGCTGCCGCGGCAGGCCTAGCTGGCAGGAGCCGATGACGAGCCTCCCCCCATCTTGGTGGTCATTCTCGTCGGAGATGAGGGTGGAAGTCAGACCCCAAAGCTTCAAGATGGACCCGTCGTTCAGGGCGATGTCTTGTTGCCAGTGGGGACACTCCACCGTGACGTCGCAGCCGTACCTTATCGCGAAATCGTTGTAGTTCCGGATGCTGTCCAGCATCCGATGACCCAACTCGTCCTTGAACGCGCCGTTGATCTCGGTGTCCACGTGCGGGGCGCCGCGTTTGCGGACCTGCGCGTAGAAGTCTCGGACGGACTTCTTGCCGCGTACGTAAGAGCGATCCACGTCGTGATTGCCGGGGGTCGTCCAAACACGATCCCGCCGGCATCCAGCGAGCTCGCAGAGCTTGTCCAGCCATTCTCCTGCGCGCCTGAATTCGTCAGGGTGGCCTGAGTAAGCGATGTCGCCCGTGACTAGGATGCCAGTGATTTCTCCCAGGAACTCGCGCACCACCGGGATATCATTCTCGATGGCGGTTCGCAGCCCTTGGTCCATGTCATACCCCGCTTCCTGTGGTCGGAAGTGTATGTCGGACAGGTGGAGAAAAGCTGTTGATTTTACGACCATAGCCACTGAAACACGATTATAGAAATTACTCCCGTGTCCGGGGCGGAGCATTTTGGAAAATACGTCCCCACCTCGGTCGTCGGTGGCGCTTTAGCAGCGTGAGATAGCGATTGAGGTTTAGGCGCTCGTCCTAGCCCGGGCTGGCCCTATCGGCATAGCGCTCACCAGCGCGCCCCGAGACTGAACCTGTGCGAGCGCCCCAACTCGCCGGAGGGTAGTACGGCATAATCCAGGCTCCAGCGCGCATCACGATAGCCCAGTCCGAGCGTCAGCCCTTTCGCCGCATCGAAGCCCGAGCCACCCGTGACGGCCGTCTGAGTCGTGTAGCCCGCGCGCAGGAATACATTCTTGATGGCCTGGTATTCCCCGCCGAAGGCGCCGTCTGTCCCGGCGCCGCGGGGACCGTTGACGGCCTCGGCCGCGAGCGCGTGCCCGCCCGCGAGCTTGTAGGCCGCGCCCACGGCCACGCGCAACGGCAGGTCGTTGCGCTGGTCCGCGAACTTGAGTCCCGGGCCCAGATTGCGCAGGGCCACGCCCACGGCGAGTTTGCCGGGGCCGACCCCTTCCAGCTCGCGCCGGGTGCCTAAGTCCACCGCCACGCCCTGCGCCTCAGTGGAGCCGATGTGGCTGCGCAGGTACTTGAAGGACGCTCCCAGGTCCATTAGTTCCAGCTTCCGCGCGTAGCCGAAGCTCACGGCCGCGTCGGAGGCATCATAACCGGCCGTGGGCCGTCCGAGGCTGTCGCGTCCCTCGATCTTGCTCTGGCTCAGATAGGTCAATCCACCCGCGAGCGTGCCCTGGCTCGTGGGATGGGCGTAGGCCAGGAAGTCGAGACGCGTGCTTTCGAACATCTCCGCATGGCTCGCCATGAACTCGCGCTTCTCCAGGCGGGAGAGTCCTGCCGGGTTCCAATAGAGAGCGTTCGCGTCGTCCCCGAGCGCCGTATAGGCCCCACCCATGCCCAGCGCCCGGGCCCCTACGCCGACGTCCAGGAACGAGGCCGTCTCGGCCGCCCAGGAGCCCTGGGAGGCGAACGCGAGCAGTGCGGCGAGGATGGGCGTTCTCATCTATTTGATGACGCCGACCTTCCCTTTGGTCACGATGTCTCGTTGGCCCGCCTTCTTGGCCGTGATCGCGTAGATGTAGACGCCCGACCCCACGCCCGACACGCTCCAAACGTGGTCATAGGTCTGCTGGGCGCCGAGGCCGTTGCCGTCATCGAGCAGCGTCGGACCGGTGAAGATCGAGGACTCGTGGACCTTGCGGCCCGAGATGTCGTAGACGCGCACCGTCACCGAGTCGGCCAAGCCGGGTTGGATGCGGAAAGTGACCGCCTGAGAATTGCGCGAGGGGTTCGGGAACACGTAGGCGGTCCGCAGCGAGAACTCATCTTGAGCCGCCGCGGTGCCGATGCCGGGAAGCATCGGCTGGTAGAGCGAGAAGTGGTCCGTGCGCGCGCGCACGACCTTGCGCGCGACGTCCACCTCGCTCAAGAGCTGCTCCCAGGCCTTCTTGAGCGGGTCGTAGTAGTGGACGGCGATCTTCGTCTGGTCCATGCCCACGCCGAGCGCGGTCGGGTCGTAGGGCAGCTCGATGACGACGGGAACCGTGAAGCGCGTCCCTTCGGGCCCGAACTCGATAGGCTCGCCCGCCGAGCGCACCTGGGCCGCTTTTGTCGCCTCGGCTCGATGCGCGTCGTCGTCCGCGCGACGAAGGGTGATCTCGGTGTCGTCTTCCATCGCGGCCGGCGGCACTTCGACGGCCGCCTTCGAGGGGGTTTCAACGCGCCCGCCGTCGGCTGCGGCGAGGGCCAAGCCTCCCTCGAAATTCTGGTCAGGCTGGGCGGAGAGAGGCGCCGAGAACGACAGGGCGCTAGGGGCGACGGCGCTCTCCACGGTGAACGTGGCCGAGGCGCTGCGCACCGTGCCGCCTGCGGGCGCGCGCTCGATGACGACCGGGTACTCGCCGTCCGCGAGGTCTCCCGGCACGGTGCCCCGGATGGTCCTGTCGTTCCACACGGATACCGTCGCTGTGCTTGCGCCCACCAGCAGGCGGGTGGCAGAGCCGCCGTAAGGGCCGAAGCCTGAGCCGTTGAGCGTGATGACGGTGCCGGTCGGGCCGGAAGCCGGGGTCAGCGTCGAAATCACGGGGACCAGAACCTCGAAGGCCTGCGTCGCACTGCGCGAGAGGCCGCCGCCGGAGACGCGCTCGACGAGCAGTTCCACGGGCCCAGGACCCAAGGCCCCCGGCACGGTCCCCTTGATGGTCGAGTCGTTCCAGACCGAGATGGGGGCCGCGACGCCGCCGAGCAGCACTCGCGTGTTGCTCCCGGCGTACGGCCCAAATCCCGTGCCGGTGAGCGTGAACGGTGCTCCGATGGGCGCCGAGGACGGCGTGAGCGTAGCCACGGCAGGTGTGAGGACCTGGAAGTACGAGGTCGCGCTCGATTGGACGCCCGAGCCCGACTTGCGCTCCACCCAGATGGGGTGCAGCCCTTCCGGCAAGGAGGGCACGGTCGCCTTGATGGTCGCGTCGTTCCAGACGGATACCGCCGCGGTGCTCCCCCCGATGAGCAGGCGGGTGTTGGCTCCGGCATAGGCGCCGAAGCTGCCTCCGGTCAGGGTGATGGGAGCGCCGATGGGCCCCGAGGACGGGCTCAAGTCCGCGATGACGATGTCGGCGACGGTGAAGGAGCCGGTGCTGCTTGCGATGAAGCCGCCCTGCTCGCGCTCGACGACCAGCTCATGAGTCCCGGTCGGGAGGGCGGGCACCGTGCCTTTGATGGTCGAGTCGTTCCAGACCGAGATAGCCGCCGTCGCGCCGCCGATGAGCACGCGCGTGTTGGCCCCGGCATAGGCGCCGAAGGGACCGCCGCTGAGAGTGAAGGTGATGCCGATGGGCCCGCTCGAAGGCGACACCTCCGCGACGGCCATCTGCGTCACCTGGAAATAGACCGTGTTCGAGTCGGACAGCCAGCCGTCGGCGGTCTGGCGCTGGACCTGGAGGATGTGCAGGCCGACTGCGAGCGCGCCTGGCACCGTGCCCTTGATCTGCGCATCGTTCCACACCGAAATCGGCGTCGTCGCGCCTCCGATGAGGACGCGCGTATTGGCCCCGGCATAGGGACCGAAACCCGCACCCGCCAACGAGAAGGCGATGCCGATGGGGCCGGAGGACGGGTCTACTGAAGCGATGAAGGGAGTCAGCACCTCGAAAGCAGCTGGGGCGCTCGCTTGGACGCTCCCGCCGACGGCGCGCTCGATGACGAGCTCATGGACACCGGCCGGGACACCCGGCACCGAGCCCTTGATTTGCGAGTCGTTCCAGACCGAGATGGGGGCAGTCGCCCCGCCGATGAGCACGCGCGAATCGGCCCCGGCATAGGGCCCGAAGCCGCTCCCACTGATCGTGAAGGGCGCGCCCGCGGGCGCGGACGAGGGAGACAGGTCCGCGGCGACGAGCTCGGTCAACGTGAACGTCGAGACGAACGCGGAGCTGATGCCCGCGCCCTGCTGGCGCTCGACGATGACGGCATAGTCCCCGGTGGACAACGCCGGCACTCGACCGCTGATCGTGGTGTCGTTCCAGACCGAGATTGAAGCGGTGGTCGCGCCGAAGAGTACCCGCGTGTTCGCGCCCGCGTAGGCGCCGAAGTCCATGCCCGTTATCGTGAAGGGAATGCCGATGGGACCAGAGGAAGGAGTGATGGGATTCGGTGCGAGCCCGGCCACCTGGAAGGACACGGCCTCCGATTGGATGCGTGCCCCGTTCGAGGCGACGCGCTCGACGACGAGGTCCTTGAGGCCCGGAGACAAGGCCCCCGGCACGGTGCCCTTGATGGTCGAGTCATTCCACACGGAAATCGGCGTCGTGGTCCCGCCGATGAGCACGCGCGTGTTGGCTCCGGCGTAAGGTCCGAAGCTGGCCCCCGAGAGCGTGAACACTGCTCCGATGGGCCCGGAGGAAGGCGTGACCGCCGCGACTGCGGGGCGCGTCACGTCGAAGGTCCGCGTCTCGGAGGCGGATGTGAAGGCCCCCACGGCGCGCTCAACGACGAGGGTCACGACGCCGGTCGAGATGCCGGGCACCGTGCCCTTGATGGTCGAGTCGTTCCAGACCGAGATGGCCGCGGTGGTCCCGCCAAAGAGTACCCGCGTGTTGGTCCCGGCGTAGGGACCGAAGCTGGCGCCGCTCAGCGTGAAGGGCGCGCCGATGGGCGCGGAGGAGGGCGAGACGGCGCTCACGAAGGGCCGTGTCACCTCGAAGGCCAGCGGGTCGGACGAGGAAACGAAGCTGCCGACGAGGCGTTCGACGACCAAAGTTGTCGCACCGGTCGAGAGCGCCGGGACCGTTCCCGTGATCTGCATGTCGTTCCACACCGAGATGGGAGCCGCAACTCCGCCGATGAGGACCCGCGAGTTGGCCCCGGCGTAGGGGCCGAAGCCAGGACCCGTCAGGGTGAAGGGGACCCCGATAGGGCCCGACGAGATGGACAACGTGGCAGGAGCCAGGCGGGTCACCTCGAAGGACCCGACGTCACGCGTGGTGACACTCGACGGCCACTGCCGGAACACCGTCACCTCATAGACTCCGGTCGAGAGGCCGGGCACGGTGCCTTTGATCTGGGCGTCGTTCCACACGGAGATCGCCGCTGTCGTCCCGCCGAAGAGCACCTTTGTGTTCGCGCCAGCATACGCTCCGAAGCCAGGGCCCGCGATGGTGAACGGGATTCCGATGGGGCCTGTGGACGGCGTAATCGCTGAGACGATGGCAGGCGAGCCGACGACCACGTTGCTCGATTCAATCACCTCTTCGCCGTTGCCCACATTATCTATGGCACGGAAGACGACCGTATGCGTGCCGGGCGACAGTGTGAATGGACCGGCATATGAGAGGTTGGCGCAGGTTCCGCGTGCCGCGCTCGTGTCGGGCTCGATGCCATCACAAGTCTCCGGGTCGATATCCACGAGATAATGAATTTCGCGGATTCCGGACGCCACGCCAGAGGAGACAGGGTCGTTCGCCGAGAGCGCAAAGAGCGAACCGGTCGTCTGTAGGACCACGAAAGGAGGAGTCAAGTCCACAGACACATTCTTCACAGAGACCGACTCTTCGTTGCCTTCGGCATCAACGCCGAAGAACGACAGTGGATGCGTCCCTTCCGAAGCGATGGAGAAGCTGCTGCCGAATGCGGAATAAGAGGCGCCGCCCACTGCATAGGAGATCTGAACTCCGCCCACACCCAGGCCATCGCCGATGACAAGCTTGTCGTCCGCGCTCACGAAGCCCAGAAGGGAGAGGCTGGAGACGTAAATCATGTCGCCAGAAACAAACGAAGGAGCCGCTTCGAAAGATGTCCTTGGCCGCAATATGTCCCGCAGGCCACCGGGCATCGGGGCAAGTCCGGCCGCAAGATACGGAAGCGTCGACCCCTCGACTGCAAGCCAGAGGTCGGTCCCCTGATAGACGGCCCCATGCGCTGCGCCGACGGAAGCCTCGAGCGCCGAGGTCGGCGCGGAGCCGCTCTCGTAGGTCCAAACAGCCGCATGACCCGAGGCGCCTCCAACTGAGCCGGCCACGACGACGCCGCCCGTCCCATTCGGAAGCATCGCGGAAGGCACGGCTGAGAGCAGATTCTCGTGCCGCCAAGCGCTCTCATCGAGTACCGTGCCGCTGGAGGACGCGAATCGCACCAGCGCGAGGTCCTCCCCGCCCGGCTCACGCTCCCGGGCCGAGGCGACATAGACCACGCCGTCTGACACGAGCAGTTTGGCCGTGCGGTTGCCGTCGAAATCAGCCAAGTAACGCGGGCGAGTGAAGGGGCCCGCCAGCAAGCTGCTTCCATCGGGAGAGAACTTCCACAACGCGAGGTCGACCGGGCGTGAAGACGTCGATGCCCCCTCCGAGTAGCCGGAGACCCAGATGTTGCCTTCGGCATCCAGAGACACCCCTGTGCCCACATCAAGACCGCCGCCGCGGGCATAGGTGGTGGATAGGCTCAGTGATTCGGCTGCTGGATCATAACGCCAGAGGGCCAGCGAGAACGTGCTATCCCCCTCGCCATCGACGGAGCCGGAGGTCTGCACGGCCCCGACGATCCAGCCGGGAGCAGCCGCTGCGAAGGCATAGTCGTTGTTCGCGAGGCCTGAATCCAGGGTCCGAATGGCGACGATCTCGTCTCCCGCCGAGGACGCCCGGTAGACGGCGACGTCGCTGCCCGTTCCCTCCGCGTTCCCGATGACGTGGCTGCGGTCAGCCGCGTCGAAGAATACGGACAAGGGCAGGCTCGTGATCGCCCCAGGTAACGGCGCGGAGGCGACGAATAGACCCGACGGGGAACCCTTTGCCAAGGCAGCCGCTTCGCCTTCGCGAATCACGGTCCAGAGATTTCCAGTCGCGTCACGTCCTATGTCGAGTCCGGCTGTGGTCGGAATCTCGCCGCCTTCGCTCGAAACATCCACGCCGAGGAGAATGGAGTGCACGGCCTCCTCGTTCTCAGCCTCGTCGATCCCGTAAAAATGAATCGTGTGAGTGCCCTGAGAAAGTGTGAAGGTCGATGAATAAACAGGGTTTTCACATGTCCCCTGAGGAGCCGTATCGTCGGGCACGACGTCCTTAAGCGGCATTTCGCAGGATTCCACGGTGCGGTCGATCAAGACGAATACAGACGCCAGCCCCGTAACAAACCCAGACTCAGTATCGGAGCTCACGACCGCGATCTGCGTTTCAACCGAGAGACTGACCGAGCTAGGATGAATGGCATGAGGACCATTGAATTGCAGCGAACTGGCCGGTGGTGTTGCGTCGACATCGACTCCGACGAACGCCATCAGACGGTGGAACGGCTCGATATTCTCGACGTTGTCGATTGAAAGATAATCGATCTTGTGAAAGCCATTCGGCAGCGGGAGCGTTTCGGTGCTCGCAATCTCGACGAAGTCGCCGCCGTCTACACGCATCAACGTGCGGGAGACCCCGGCGGACACATCCGGCCCCTCGTCGGATGCGATGAACTCGATTTCCGCACCCGGCTCGAAGTATTGGCGCCCCGTCAACGATTCAACGAACCCGGCCCGATGGACGCTTGTAACCGGAGCAGCTCCGTCGACTTTGAGCACGAGGCTGCTCGCTGCCTCGGCATTCCCGGCCACATCGACCGAATAATACTGCAGGATCTGCTCGCCGGTACCGGGAGGCGAGACGGGTGAGGAGTAAGGCAAGTACCCCCCCACCTGATTGAATCGATAAAACGAGCCAGATACGCCAGTGCGCGTGACGGTCGGGCTGTCGACGTCGACGGCAACCAGGGCGAGGGACGAGCCCGCTTGAATGAATATGGCGCTGCTTGCGTCGACATGCGGTTCAACCAGGTAATCTACCGTCGTGGAGGGCGCCAAATAATCGGTCAATCGAATGCGTGACAACGGCTGGTTCTCAGCGTCATCACAATGCATTACGCCTGTCGCGAAGTAATCATTGGTGACAAAGCGACAGGTCGCTGCTGAAGATATAGTGAAACGAATCTCTCCAGCGCCATTCGACTGAGGGATATTCGAGAGATACTCAAGGGCCAAAACAAAGGCGCCGCCCGTTCCTGCTTGAGCGCTGACCGGCCCCAATTCCGAGGCAGGAAGAACATCGATCCAGGCGGGCGCGTCTACTCCCGACATTACCAGCCCCGAACTCCCCGTTCCCGAAATATCCCTTATCGGGATCGTGATTTCGATTCTTCCACCCGGCGCGGGCGCAGCAGAGACAGGAGAGGCCGCCGCCCACATGGCGAGTACCCCTACAGCCTGTATTGCTGTCAGCATTTTTCGCATTGCGAACCACTGCTACAACGCAAAGATGCGATGCGCATCTTCAATCGATACAACGGACCAAACCGTCTTTGGGTACTGTTTCGCGGCCGATATCAGGGCAGACTTAAGCGTGCCGGACGGAGTTGAAAAATGAATCGCCTCTTTTTGTCGAGGCTTCGCGCCGGACCCGGCAGGAACAAGTTGAATCCCAGCAGCTTCGACAAGCATGAAGAGAAAAACGTCAGGGGTGACTTTGTCCTCCGACCGAATGCCAGCGACCTTTCTGTTTAGATGGCTCGAACGCGTCTTCCTTGGCTCGAACACATGGACTTGATCCACGACCCGCCAACGATATCCGGCGCACTGCTTCTCAAAGATCGATTTCGCAGCCGGAAGGTCGGCTTTCTCGACTTCGGCGGAGACTGCGAATGAGAACTCGCATTGCGGCGGCGGTGAAGTCAAATCCAACACACATGTGAGATTCCTGTTTGCACAAAATTCGTAAAGCAGGAATTCAACATTCCGAAATAGACGCTCCTCGGTGGCCTTCTCGTATGATTTCGCCGCAGCGCCTGTGGCGACAAAAATGACGAGGATAATCTTATGGAACATCGCTCCTCGTCGTTTCGATGTCGTGGTTAGCATGGAAATATGCAGTCTTCCGTATACCGGTAATGAATTCGCAGTTCCCTTGGTCAGCACCACTGGTTACGATGAAGGTGACTCCCTGCTGTGATTCAGAACCGCAGTTCTTTGGAAGTGGCGAGCCAGTCGCCACATCGTCCCATCCGAGCGGCAATGGAACTGCTTGGGACTGAACATGGATATTTCCGCGGCACATTGGGACGCGCGATCCATTGCGGGTCAGCGGCAGCAGACGCCGCTGATTCTCGACCCATCTGACGTTGGCCGTGCGAGGGTCCTGCGTGTTAAGTGGCGGCTGAAAGGGTCCTGCGTCCACTTGCCAATTCCAACGATCACCACGACATGGAGCGCTGAGCCCAAACAAGCTGCACTCCTGCGCCGGTGTGCTAGTCGGTGTCCAGACATGCCCGACGCCAAGATTCTTTTGATTCGCCGGCAAATTAGCGAATGTCCGGTGTGGGGCCTGAATCGCAACTACCGCTTCGCCAATGATCGAGCTGTCGAAGTAGGCTCGAATCGTCCCCTGCCTCA
Organism: Elusimicrobiota bacterium; assembly: GCA_033875325.1. Classification (GTDB taxonomy): domain Bacteria; phylum Elusimicrobiota; class Elusimicrobia; order UBA1565; family UBA9628; genus GWA2-66-18. Next base: position 37,915 of record JANRKA010000060.1, read on the forward strand.
AACAGGACCGGGGATTGCTCCGCACTGTAACCTCTAATTTATCGAGATCGGAGTTGCAGGCCCAGCCCCTCGTGAATCTCAGCGTATTGTCTTCGTTGAATATCTGTATCTTGTCTTTCCAGTTATCCTGGTTGCGAATGCTCTCAGCAAACTCGATGCAGAAACTCTTTTGTTCGCCGCCACCCCATACGACGCTCAGATTCGCCGGAGAAAAGGTAGCTGTCCGTGCGCCTCCGAATACGATCGGCGGCTGGAATATCGACGTCAAGCTCCGGGAAAATGAGAGCGTCCGAGTTGCGATCGATTTGTTCTCGAACTGGTCGAATGCGGTGACGGTTATCTCGTAATCGTGCCCGGAACGCAGATAGCGGGCAGTCAACAAGTTGTAGCTCCAGAGAGTATCCGTGTCGGGGAGATTCGAATCGATGGTGAGGTTCGACTCGATGACTTCGACCGAATCGAACTGTCTGGTGTCTGGATTCCAGCTTCGTTCAGCCGTCAAATCACGGATGCTGATGCTCATCCGATCCACGCCGGTCAAATCTCTGGCGGTGCCGCCGATGACTGACAGATTTGCCGCGCCGACGCCGGGCTCAATGATGCCTATTGTCGGTCCAACCCCATCAAGAAAAAAGCTGACACTGGTCGAGGCGCTATTCAATCCATCGCTCGCTGCCGCAGACAGCTGGACTCTCGTAAGGGAGGTCGTGGTCTGATTGACCAGATGCGCCAGCTCATTCTGTGTAAATTCAAGCGACCAGTTCCCCGATACAGTTCTAATTACTCCGCCTATATTGAGCTCGACACTCGTGCCATCGGATGCCCCAGTCGTGTGGAAATTGATGACGGGCTGAATGCTATCGGCCGTCGGCTGAGTTATCGATACGGTCGGCGGAGTGTTGTCGACCTCGAAAGTGAAGGTGTGGGAGAATGGGGCAACGCCTTCCGCCAATGGGATGCATCTGGTCTCAGCCGTATGCTGGCCATCTTCCAAGGTTGCCGGAATGACGCAGCTTTGCACGCCCTGCGACGGCCCGCCGCAGCTTCCGGTCGCGAACCCGCTGCCATCGACGCTCATCGCGCTGCGAGGCTCTCCACCCTCCGTAAACCCCCAGATGGGATATTGCTCGGAACAGGATTCAGGATCAAAATATCCTTCTGGAGTGAGCGTTACAACGGCCGTACCATTGCTGGTGTTGATGCGCGCCCCGCTTGCCGGTGTCGCGGTACGGCACCAACACGGGCCAACGGTCTCAGCGCGCAAGCCCCCGGCGAGGAGCGTGCTTAGAGCGATGACAAGCGCGTTGGCCAGCAAGCGACGCTCGGCGGCAGCACTCAGGCGGGAATGACTCGGTGTCGGCATCACCGGTTTCATTTGACTCTTTTGTGACTACCGTCACCGAGTTTAGGCCCGGAGTCCGATTCACGCAAGACCCAGTGGGTCCCAAACGATGCAAAGCGACAGTAGTTATCCAGCAAATCCGCTATTATCTGCTCTTCACGTGATGCTCCCCTCCACGCGTCCATTTTTTTGGCTGTTCGCAGCGTCGGGCTTCTGCAGCCTCGTGTATGAGATCGTGTGGCTGCGGCTTGCGATGGCGCAGTTCGGCGTGACGACTCCGGTCCTATCGATTTTCCTCTCGCTGTTCATGGCCGGCATCGGGCTCGGCTCCTGGGCCGCGGGCCGGATGAGCCGCGCCATTTCCGGACGTCCGGCTGCGTTCGACCTGCGGTCGTATGCCGTTTGCGAAGCCGTCATCGCCGTGGGCGCGCTCGCGGCGCCGCGATTATTCTCGCTCGGGCACGGCTACGGCTGGCTCGTCGTGGGCGTGCTTCCCTGGACCGTCGCCATGGGCGCTACGATACCACTGGGCCTCGGCGCTATCGGCAAGATGGCGGGGCATCAGCCGCGCGCGTTCAGCTACCTCTACCTGGCGAACGTGATCGGGGCCGCGCTGGGCAGCTTGATCTCAGCCCTGGTGATGATCGAACTCCTGGGCTTCCGCGGCACCTTGGGCGCGACGGCCGTCGTGAGCGTGCTTATCGCGGCGGCGGCCCTGGCGCTGAGCTTCGTCCGATCCGATAAATCGCGGCCGGAGCGCCGTCAGACCGCGACGGTGAAGCCGAATCGATTCGCGCTCTCGATGATGTTCGCGCTCGGGTGCGCCGGCATGGGTATGGAGGTGGTCTGGACGAGGCAATTCAGCCTGTTCCTCGGTAACGACGTCTACGCGCTTGGCTCGATCCTCGCCATCTATCTCCTGGCGACCGCCACCGGGTCCGCCGCTTATCGCACGGGAGTCCGCCTCGACTCTCTCGATGACGCCTGGGGCCCTCTCGGGGCCGTCGCCCTGCTCCCTCTGCTGGCCTGCGACGCCTTCATCATCCCGGTCACGGGCGCGCTCTGGGGCGAGGTTCGGCTCCTGTTCGGCATCGTTCCCGTCTGCATGATCATGGGCTATCTCACGCCCGCCCTCGTCGACGGCGCGTCGCGGGGCGACGCCGAGGCGGCCGGCGATGCGTACGCGGTCAACATCCTCGGCTGCATCGCCGGCGCGTTGCTGGCGGGGACTCTCCTACGTCCATTGCTCGGAGAGCGCTCGACCTTGATACTGGCGGCCCTCCCCTTCCTCGCGCTTTCCTGGAGGCGCGCCGCCAAGCCCGCCGCGCTGGCGGCCAGTGTCGCGGCCGTCGCGCTCGTGCTCGTGACGCGGGAACCGTGGACCCGCTGGCCCGAGGCGTTCGTCCGACGCGATCATGCGGCCACCACCGTCGCCGGCAAGGCTCCGACCGGGGAGAAGCTGCTTCTCGTGAACGGGAACACGATGACGATCCTCACGCCCATCACCAAGATGATGGCTCATCTTCCCCTGGCCATGCTGCCTTCCGCGCCCAAGAGCGCGGCGGTGATCTGCTTCGGCATGGGGACGACATTCCGGTCCCTGACGACCTGGAACATCCCGGCGACGGCCGTCGAGCTCATTCCCAGCGTCCCGCTTTTCTTCGAATACTTTCATCCCGACGCCGGACGCGCGCTGGCTTCACCGGGCGCGCGAATCGTCGTCGATGACGGGCGGCGCTTCCTGGAGCGGACGGACGAGTTTTTCGACGTGATCACCCTCGATCCGCCGCCCCCCGCCGAAGCGCCCGGCAACAGCCTCCTTTATTCCCGGGAGTTCTACGAAATCGCCCGCCGCAGGCTCCGTCCCGGCGGTATCCTGCAGCAGTGGCACATGGGCGGCGATCCGGAAGTCACCAGCGCGATGGCGCAGGCTTTGGCCGCCGTCTTCCCTCACGTCCGGGCCTTCCCTTCTACCGAGGGCTGGGGAGTCCACTTCCTCGCGAGTCTCGAACCCCTCCCGAAGCGATCCGCAGCGGAGCTGGCCAGGCGGCTTCCTCCGGCCGCGAAGCGGGATCTAGTCGAATGGGGTCCTTGGCCCACTCCGGAAAAGCAGTTCCAGGTTGTACTGGCCAACGAAATCCCGCTCTCGGCGCTCATCGACGGCCGTCCTTCCACCCCCCTCAGCGACGACCGTCCCATCAACGAGTATTTCCTCCTGCGCCGGCTCGGCCTGCGCCGTTAATCGCCATCGAGCAGCACTGGCAAGTCTGGGCCTTGCGCGATACCGGCTGCCGCCCTACACTGGACGCGACCGGGGCCTGCCTCCCAGGACAGGCCCGGTTGAAAGACGGCCCGGCTCTCTGGCGGAGCGGTCGGGCCGTCCTTCATTTATAAGAGTCGAGCCTGCCTGAAGCTGAAGTAACGCTCCTCGGCGAGCACGAGATGGTCCACCAGCTCCACGCCGAGAAGGAATCCCGCCAGCGTGAGCCGCTTGGTGAGCTGCCGGTCCTCGCCGCTCGGGCGCGGGTCGAGCGAGGGATGGTTGTGCGCCACCATCACCTTGCAGGCGTTGTTGAGCAGGGCGCCCTTGAACACCTCGCGGGGGTGGACGATGGAAGCGTCGAGCGAGCCCATGGAGACGAGCTCGCAGCCGAGTAGACCGCTGCGCGAGTCCAGGTCCAGACGCCAGAAGCACTCGCGGTCGAGGCCTCGCGCATGTGGGGTCAGGATCTGGAAGGCGTCCCGCGCGGTGAGGACGCGGCGGCGAGGCATCAGGCCCAGGCGCACGACGCGCAGGCTCGTCCTCATCGGAGCAACTCCACGAGCACGGTGGCGAGCTTCCCATTGCGCCAAACCCAGGTCAAGGTGGATACCAAGGCGATTTCCGTGCTGAAAGCGGCCAGGAATCGGACGGCGAATGGCGCCGGGCCGAGGACCGGACGTATCAGGCGCTCCGAAAGGTCGTAGGCGACTTCATCTGCGTATAGGGCGACTCGGACTGCTCCCATCGCGACGATGGCTATGAGATGGGTGAGCACCCCGAGGAACAGGAGCCACATCAGGAGAAGGCCGCTCAGGAAGGAGGCGGCCTCCGCCAGCGGCTGAATGCCATGGCGGCGTGCCAGGAGCCAGGCGATGGCAGCCCAGCCCAGGAGCCGCGCCAGCGGGCGCCAGTCCCAATCGAGGAGGGCGAACATGCTAGGATTCCCCCCGCCGAGTGCCGGGCTTCTCATCGAGCGTGAAGGTCGCCGAGAAGGTTCTATCTTTTACGTAGTTCGGGACCCCACTTTGTACCTAGCTGGTAGACCATCCCCCCTGAGAGGACCTCGGGGGGGATTTTTTCCATCTTTTCCTTATATGGCTGTCACTTTCCTCCCCGTCAGTAACAAGGGATTCGCGCACCACGTAGCACTGTCGGCGCAGACGGCGTAGTGAAGCACGGCATTCCGCCGCATAAGCCATTCCAGGCATAGTCGGCTCAAGCAGGCGCTGAGCCATACGTCGAACTCGTCTATTGGAATCTTGTTCCCAGGCGACTTGGGATGCGTCTCGCAGATGGCGCGAGCACCAGAGTGCTTTGTTCATGTCGCATCCTCTCTGCATGAGTTCAGCGGGCGAGGGACGTGTCCTTGCCATAAAGCTCTGAACGTCTCTGGTTTGAGCGCGGAAAGGTGATGGCGAAACACGACCCGGCCGTCCTTGTCCAGGATGAAAAGGTTGTGCAGCGGACATGTCTGGGGCGGATGCGTCAGTCCGAGCCTGTGGGCCACGATGTCCTCCGGGTCCAGCAGGAACGGGAAACCGCATTGAGCGGATACTTGGCGCGGCAGCGCTTGATCATCGCCGAGCAGGCTGATGGCCAGCACGCGAAACGTGTTCCCCGCCTCCCGACGAAGCTCTTCAAGAAGCGGGACTTTGGACCGGCAGTCCTCGCAGAGATTGGTGAGCCATAGGACGGTCAGCTTGCCGGCGAGGTTATCCGATAGGGAGTATCCGCGTCCAGCCGCGTCGCTGAGCGTGAAGTCCGGGAAATAGTCCCCCACCTCCAAGCCTTTGTGCCACCAGGCTCGGACAGGCCAGAGAAACTTCCAGATTCCCATTGTCAGGTTCATGTGCAGTTTGGAACGAACTTATAGGTCTTCTCGGCGGTTCCGTTGCGACGTGACCGGTCATGATCAAACCGAACCTGGGCCGGTTGGACCGGATACTGCGTTTCGCGCTTGCGTTTTGGTGGCTTGGTCCCTGGGCGCCGCATTATGGCGCCGCCTGGGCGAATCTGTCGATCGCCGCGGTAGGCTGGATCGCGCTCGCGGAGAGTTTCGTGGCTGTCTGCCTGCTCCAGCATATGCTGGGCATCGACAATCGCGATCATTAGGCGATACCGTTTCATCTGTAAGCCACCCCCACGGAGCCGATGTCCGCCGCGGCCGTGTTCTTTCCCATGACGATCTTTTGATAGGAGCCGAAGAGCCGCCAGGGGCCGGACAGGGTCCAGAAGCCGGAAAGACCGGCGCTCATGAAGTCCTTCTGCACCCCGCCTCCGATACCGCGCACGCCGTTGAGCGACGGCACGAGGATGAGACTCTTGGAGGCCGCCCAACCGGCTTGGAGGCCGTATGGGATCTCGTCGGACGGAGAGCCGGCCCTGTATCGGAAGCCGGCGTTTAGGGCGACGTAATGCCGCTCGGCGAAGGTCTTGGCCAGAAACCCTTGAAGTTCGAGATCGACCTGCCCGTCGCCGATTCCGCTCACCGTCCGGTAGGTTCCCGGCGCCTTGATACCGGCCGCGAGAGCGGGCTGCATGCCGTTGAACTCGTCCAGCCGGTAGCGCGCCCAGCCGTAGACGTCGCCCAGGCTGTTCCACGCACTATGCCCCTGATCGTCTTTGAGACGGGATGACTGCACCGGAAGGAAGATCGAGGCGGACCAGCGGTGGCTCAAGGCGCGTTCGCCGAAGAAGTTCAGGCTCCAGCTCGTGAATCGACCGTTGTTCGGCAGCGTTCGACGGTGTCCATCCGCGTCGAAGCTGGAGCGTGACTCCAAGTAGGAGGCGAAGCTCCGCCAACGCCAATCGGCGGCCTCCTCTTTCCACGGTTCGCCCAGCAGTTGGCCGCTGCGCGCCGTGGCCACGCCGCCTTGATGGTGCGCCTCCTCCGCCCAGGCCGTCCCTTGGACGGTAAGGCAGAGTGCGAGAAGTCGGGCTCCTAGCCGTATTCTGTTCATAAAGAGTCCTCCTTCTTCCCTTCGTAAAGATGCAGCGTCCCAAACAACGTTCTTCGGACATAGGTCTCGCGGACCTCCGCGAAGCCCGCTTCACGCATGAGGTCGGGAATCTTGCCCGCGATGTTCTCCCCCGTCGTGGCCAAGCCGTCGAGAAAGGCGGCGGCATATCCGAAAATGGCCTGCATCGGTCCATCCGGGCGACTGAAGTCCAGGATCAGTAAGCGGCCGCCGGGCCGCAGGACGTGCAGTGCCTCGCGGAGCGCCTCACGCTTGACCGCTGGAGGCAAGTGGTGGAAGACCAAGGTGCTGGCGACGACGTCGAACGCGCCCTGATCGAACGGCAACGCCTCCGCGCCCGCGACCTTCAATACGAGTCCGGCGGTCGCACGAGCCGCTTTCCGCTCGGCCATGCGCACGATGTCCGGGTCGGGGTCTATCCCGATGACTTCGGCTTCCGGGTGCGCCCGGGCCAGCATGATCGCGAACGTCCCGGTTCCGCATCCGAGGTCCAGGACGCGCATGCCGGGGCGCGGCGCGATTTGTTCCGCCAAGACACCCCGCATCTCCCGCTCCGGCATCAGAAGCCTTATGAAGAAGTCATAAAGGGGCGTGAGGACTCGATATCTCAGCGCGGGGGTGCCCTGCATGACGGCGCTCTCCGTCATGGCGTTCTCTCCCGCAGGACGACCCCGTGCCGCCCGGCTGCCTCCGACAACGCGTGAAAAGGGATGGTGATGAAGGTCTTGACGACCTGCGGGTCGAGGGCGGTTCCGGCCTGATCGCAAAGGATGACGGTCGCCTCATCGTGCGAGAAGGCGCGCTTGTAGGGCCGCGCCGTGGTCAAGGCGTCGTAGACGTCGGCCACGGCCACGATCCGCGCGCCGAGAGGGATGGCTGCGCCCGCGAGACCCGCTGGATAGCCTCGGCCGTCGTAGCGCTCATGGTGGGCGACGATGATCGGGGCTGCGCCCTCCAGGGCGTCGGACCCGCGCGCCAGAGCCGCGCCGCTTTCCGGATGGCGCCGCATCGCCTCCCACTCCTCGTCGTTGAGCGCCCCGGTCTTCAGGAGCGCGGCGTCGGGGACTCCTATCTTGCCCGCGTCATGGAGCAGCGCCCCGGTCTCGAGCGTGCGCACGAACGCGGGGTCACGCAGTCCCATCCGCTCGGCGGAGAGTAGGCTGTAGGCAGCGACACGGCGCGAGTGGCCCGCTGTGTAGCGCTCGCGCAGTTCCAGCGACGAGACCAAAGTCAGCAAGGTGTCGGCGTGGGCGCGGCGCAGGCGCTCGGCTGCGGCCCGCTCAACGCGGAAGAAGGCCCATGCGGCGGGAGCAACGACCCACAAGTTGACGAGCTCGGCCAACTGGTCGGCCTGCACCATCGGCAGGCCGCGCCAGTGTGCCGCGATGTGGAGACCGAAAGCCGCGCTAACGAGGGCGGCCGCGGCCAAGGTCTCGCGCAGCCCGAACCAAGCCGCGCACATGAGCACGGGCACGAACATGAGCTTCTGCGCCGCGAGGTGGAGCCAATGCCACTCGTGCGGGCCCGCCGGCGTGGCCCAATGAAGGATGACGACAAACGCGAAGGTCGCGGCGATCCAGGCCGCACGCCCGCGCGGCGGGGCAACCATGGCCATTTCGCCCGACGGGTTCAAGCGGCCTCCGTGCGTGAGACCGCAGCCCTCGCTCGGCCCGGCCTCCATCCGTTTTCGGAGCGTCTCCTCCCAAGCTTTGGCATCCACTTTGAACTGCGTGACGCCGACGCCGTCGATAGCGACGATCGGCGTGTTCCAGCCCGCGAAGCCGCGCAGGCGCTCGTCGCGGTCCACGCGCTGGACCTCGAAGACGGCGCTGTACTGTGCAGAGAGCTTGCGCAACTGCTCCTCGGCCGCGTCGCAGTGCCGGCAGGTACAGCGGTAGAGCGTGACTTTCGGTCTATAGTCCTCTTTTTCGTTCATGTCGCCACCGCCGTAGCGCCGCGATGACGCAGCCACTTTCGCACCTCGAGCACCGCGGCGGGCACGAGGGTGAGCGCGACAAGTGGGAGACATTCGCCCCAGGCTAGGTTGTGCACTTTGAAGAGACCGGTAAACCAGTCCGTGTGATGGAGCAGCATCTGGAACGTCATGGGTATGCTGACCGCCAGGAGATGGTAGGCGTTGGACAACGGGCCGAGCTGGAAGAAGGTCTTCGTCTCGCTGCGGCTCGCGAAAGAGCGGAAAAGTTCCGCGAACACAAGGAACGAGAAGACGTGGGTCCTCGCCGTCAACTCCCCCTCGACGCGGAGACTGTACCCGTAGACGGCGAGCGCCATGGCGGCGACCGTCACGCCGATGAAAGCCATTTCCACGTTGAACTCCCGGTCGAAGAAGTTCCTCGCTGAGGGCTTGCGGCTGGTGTGCAGGATATCTGGCGGAACGGGCTCGGAGGCCAGCGCCAGCGACGGCAGACCGTCGGTCACGAGATTGATCCAGAGCAGATGGATGGGCGCCAGCGGGACTGGCCAGCCCATGAGCGCCGCGCCGAGCATGATCAGAATCTCGGCCAGATTCCCGGACAGCAGGTATTGGATCGTTCGGCGGATGTTGCCGTAGATCGCGCGGCCCTCTTCGACCGCCGCGACGATGGTCGCGAAATTGTCGTCGGCCAGGATCATCGAGGATGCCTGCCGCGCCACCTCGGTGCCGCCCTTGCCCATGGACACGCCGATAGAGGCGGCCTTGAGCGCGGGCGCGTCGTTGACCCCGTCGCCGGTCATGGCGACCACCAGGCCCCTGGCTTTCCAGGCCTCGACGATCCGTAGCTTGTGCTCCGGGGCCACCCGGGCGTAGACGGCCGTGCCCTCGATCCGGACGCCGAACGCTTGATCGTCGAGTGCGTCCATCTCGGCGCCGGTGAGCACGCCCTCGAAGCGGCCGGGCTCCGACAGGCCGAGCTCCGAGGCGATCGCCTTGGCCGTGATCGGGTGGTCGCCCGTGATCATCACGACCTTGATGCCCGCGGCCTTGCAGCGGCGGATCGCCGACACGCTTTCAGGACGCGGCGGATCGGCCATGGCGACCAGCCCGAGGAAGTCGAGGTCGCGCTCCACCGACTCCGGCGCGGCGTGATACTCGGGCTGGAACTGCTCCGGGGGCAGCGGCAGCGAGCGGGTGGCCACCGCCAGGGTTCGTCGTCCCTTCCCGGTCAGAGCGGCGAGCGCGGCCGAGATTGCCTTGTTCTGTACTTCGTCGATCCGGCAGAGGGGCAGCACCGACTCCGGCGCCCCTTTGACGTGCACGACGACGCGGCCATCCTCGGCCACGGCGACGCTCATCCGCTTGCGGACGCTCTCGAAGCTCCACTCATGCAGACGCTTATGCTCTTTCTGGATATCCGCAGGGTTTCGTCCCCGATCTCGCGCCATCAAGAGCAGCGCCGCTTCCGTGGGGTCCCCGACGGCGTCTCCGCCCGGGCCGAGCGAGGCGTTGGAGCAGAGGACGGCGGCCTCGACCAGGTTTCCCAGCGAGTCCGCGGCCTCAGCGGGGACATGCTCGACGATCGAACCGTCCGCGCCGGCCAACTCCCGGACTCGCATCTTCCCCGTGGTCAAAGTCCCCGTCTTATCGGTGCAGATGACGTCGGTCGAGCCCAAGGTCTCCACGGCGGGCAGATGGCGCACGATGGCGTTTCGCTTGGTCATCCGGTGGACCGCCAGGGCCAGCGCCAAGGTGACGACCGCGGGCAGACCCTCAGGAATCGCCGCCACGGCGAGGCTGATCGCCGTCATCGCGACCTCGAGCCAGCCGTCTCCATGGAGACGCCCGAGGACGGCGACGAGGGCCACGACCGCGAGACTGAGGAGAAGGAGCCTCGCGCCGACTTCCTCAAGTCGCGACTGGAGGGGCGTCTTCACTGACTCGGTTGATTCGAGCAGCCCGGCGATGCGCCCGATCTCGGTCGCCATCCCCGTGGCCGTCACGAGGGCGCGGCCCGAGCCGGTGCTGATCGCGGTGCCCGCGAAGAGCATGTTCGTCCGGTCGGCCAGGGCTGTCGCCACGGCGAGCGTCCCGGTCCTCTTTGCCACTGGAAGGGACTCGCCGGTCAGCAGCGACTCATCGGCTGAGAGTTGGCTTGCCAGCAGCACGCGCGCGTCCGCGGGGACGTAGTCCCCCGCCTCGAGGACGAGCAGATCGCCGGGGACGACCTCTTCCGCGGAGACCGCGACCGTCGCGCCTGAACGCAGGACGCGCGCCTTTGGAGAGGATAGCCGTTTGAGCGCCTCCACCGCCGCCTCGGCCTTCGCCTCCTGAAGGAAGCCGATCACGGCGTTGATGACCACGATTGAGGCGATGGCGACCGCGTCGACGACCTCGCCAAGGATCGCTGAGATAACGGTCGCCGCGAGCAAGGTCACGACCACCGGACTCTTGAACTGGGCGAGGAACCGCGCCCATGCGGGCGTCTTCTTGCCTTCCTTAAGCGCGTTGGGGCCGTGGCGGCCTAGCCGTTCCTGGACTTGTGCCTGATCCAGGCCATCGATGGCATTCGAGTGCAAATCACGGACGAGCTCGGCCTCGTCACCGGTCCACGGGGAAAGGCGCGCCTTTGGGGCCGGAGCGGTTCCTACGGCCGCCCCTCCATCGCCCGGATACAGCTTCATACGCTCTCCTCCGAAGAGGGCTTTTGACCGGCGAGCTCATCGACAGGGTGAGTCCGGCAACAAGGCGGAAGCTCCTTGCGGATCAATTCGACAGCGTTCCGGGCCTTCTCCAAGAAGTCGGTCGTGCTCTCGACGAATAATCGCCGGGGGTGCCCGTCCCAAGCCCGGGCGATGCGCTCGTCGACCAGCGCCGCTTGCGAGGCGGTCTCGATTCTGACGGGATTGCTGTGGTTGTAGCCGTTCTCCCGAGATGGGCTGCGCAGATGGATGACAGCCTGATAGCGCGCGAATTCCCGTTCTCGTTGGATTTGGAGTTCTTCCCAAAAACGTTCCTCAGGAGCGGGCCAATAGGCCAGCCCGTCAAGAGTCCCGCGGTCGCAAAGGGCGACGGCGGACTGCCCCTCTTCCTCCGCCAGTTGTTCCAGGTTGCGTTGAACGTGGAAGATGGCCCGTTGGGCGGCCTTTCTGGCAGGAATCGTTTCCTTTCGCCAGAACCCGCCGCCGAATATGATGCTGGCGGCTTCGGGCAGGACGGCGATATGCCGGCAGAAATTCCTCTTGATGATTTCAAGAACGGCGGTCTTTCCCGCCCCAGGACCGCCCGTCAACACCACCAAACGGCAGCCATGCGTTGGCTTCTCGCAGGTGCAAGGGATCTGATCGAGGTGATTCATATCATCCCTCCATGGCGCTGATGTCGAGCTTGCTCACGTCCACGGTCCCCTGCTTCATCTCGTAGTTCCACTTCCAGATGAAGTAGATCGCGGGATAGACCAGGAGCTCAAGCAATAGGGATGTGGCGAGTCCTCCGACCATGGGTGCCGCGATGCGCTTCATCATGTCGCCGCCCGTCCCGCTCGTCCACAGGATCGGCATGAAGCCGAGAAAGTTCGTCGCGTCGGTCATGATCTTCGGTCGGATGCGCCGTACCGAACCTTCGATGACCGCCTCTTTGAGGTCGTCGAAGGTGCGCATCTTCCCCTCCTTGATCCTGTCGTGGTAGGCGATGTCGAGGTAGAGGAGCATGAAGACGCTCGTCTCCATGTCGAGCCCGACGAGGGCGATGATCCCCGCCCAGACGGCCACGCTCATGTTGTAGTCGAGCAGGTAGAGCAGCCAGATTGCGCCCGCGGCGGAAAACGGCGCGGAGCCGATCAGGATGGCGGTCTTGATCCACGACTTCGTGTTCATGAAGAGCATGAGCAGGATGATCAGCAAAGTCATGGGCAGGATGAGCGCCATGCGCTCCTTCATCTCCTGCATGTTCTCGTACTGGCCGCTCCAGACCAGCGAGTAGCCGGGCGGCAAGCGCAGCTTTTCGCGCGCCGCCTTCTTCGCGTCCTCAACGTAGCCGCCGAGGTCCCGGCCGGCGATGTCCACGTAGACGTAGCCGGCGAGCATCCCGTTCTCATCGCGGATCATGGCGGGACCCGAGACGAGCTTGATGTCGGCGATCATCTCGAGGGGCACCTGCGCGCCCGACATGGTCGGGACGAGCACGCGCCGCAGCTTGGGAAGCGAGTCACGTAGCTCGCGGGCGTAGCGGACGCTCACTCCGTAGCGTTCGCGGCCTTCTACGGTCGTGGTGATCGGCTCGCCGCCGATGGCCGACATGATGATCATCTCGGCTTCCTTGATCGTCAGGCCGTAGCGCGCCAGTTGGTCGCGATTGAGGTCGAAGTCCAGGAAATAGCCTCCCGCCGTGCGCTCCGCGTAGACGCTGCGGGTGCCCGGTATGTCCTTCACGATCGCCTCAAGCTCGGTTCCCAGCCTCTCGATCTCCTGGAGGCTTGGGCCGAAGATCTTGATTCCGACCGGCGTGCGCACGCCGGTCGTGAGCATGTCGATGCGCGCCTTGATGGGCATGGTCCAGGCGTTGGTGACGCCTGGGAAGCGCATGGCCTTGTCCATCTCGTCGGTGAGCTCGGCGTGCGAGATGCGATCGGGCCAAAGGAGCCGGAAGGGCGGCTTCAGCAATCCCGGCAGCCATGAGGAGTACCAACGCTGTTTCGGCCGCCACTGGTCCCGGGGCTTCAAGACGACCGTGGTTTCCATCATGGAGAACGGGGCCGGGTCCGTGGACGTTTCCGCCCGCCCGGCTTTGCCGAAGACGCGCTCCACTTCCGGGAAGCTCTTGAGTATCCGGTCTTGCGTCTGCAGCAGCTTCTGCGCCTCGGTCACGGAGATCCCCGGCAAAGTGGTCGGCATGTAGAGGATCGTGCCCTCGTAAAGCGGCGGCATGAACTCGGAACCGAGTAGAAAGTAGATCGGCACCGTGAGCGCCACGAAGGCCGCGGCCGCGAGCACGACCTGCTTGCGCCGGTCGATTACCCATTCGACGATGGGTTGGTAGAAGGCGAACAGCGGCCGGCTGATGGGATGTTGCTCCTCCGGGTAGATCCGGCCCACGAGCAGCACGGTCGCCAGCCTTGAGAGCCAGTGCGGTCTGAAGGTGTAGGGCTCCAGGCGGGTGAAGAGCAGTCGCACCGCAGGAGCCAAAGTGACGGCCAGAAACGCCGCCATCAACAAGGCAAGGGTCTTGGTGTAGGCCAGGGGCTTGAAGAGCCGTCCCGCCTGCGCCTGCAGCGCGAAGATTGGGAGGAACGCCACGGCCAGGATAAGGATGGAGTAGAACGCGGACGGGCCGACTTCCTGCATGGCCTTGATCAGCACGTCCTTGATGTCGCCCTTGCGTCCGGTCTTGTCCCAGCGTTCGACGCGTTTCTGGGCGTTCTCGGCCATGACGATGGACGAGTCCACCATGTCGCCCACCGCCACCGCGATGCCTCCCAAGGACATCACGTTGGACGTGATCTTAAGGAAATACATCGGTATGAAGCTGAGGAGGGTAGCGATGGGCAAAGTCGTGATCGGCAGCAAAGCGCTGGGGAAATGGAGAAGGAAGACGATGACGACGAGGCAGACGATGATGATCTCGGTGACGAGGGCTTCTTTCACCGTGCCGATTGCCTCGGAGATAAGCTCCGAGCGGTCATAAGTCGTGACGATCTCGACGCCGGGAGGCAGGGAAGGCGTGATCTCCTCGATCTTCGCCTTGACCCTGCGGATAACGTTGAGGGCGTTCTCGCCGTGGCGCATGACGACGATGCCGCCCACGGCGTCCCCCTCGCCGTCGAGGTCCGAGACGCCGCGACGAATCTCCGGCCCTAGCGCCACCTGCCCGAGACTCTTGACCAGGACCGGGGTTCCGCGCATATCCTTGCCGACGACGATCTTCTCGATATCCTCCACGGACTTGGCGTAGCCGCGTCCCCTCACCATGTACTCGGCGCCGGAGAGCTCCACGAGCCTGCCCCCGACGTCGTTGTTGCCGTCCCGAATCGCGTCGACGACCTTCATGAGCGGCATGTTGTAGGCGGTCAGAGCGTTGGGATCGATATTCACCTGATACTGCTTCTGGAACCCGCCGATGGAGGCCACCTCGGCCACGCCCGGCACGGACTGGAGCCAGTAGCGCAGATACCAATCCTGAAAGCTGCGCAGTTGGGCGAGATCCTGGCGCCCGCTCTTGTCGACCAGCGCGTATTGAAAAACCCAGCCGACGCCGGTGGCGTCGGGCCCCATCTCCGTCTTGACGCCCTCGGGAAGCCTCGGTTGAATCTTGGACAGGTATTCGAGCACCCGGCTGCGCGCCCAGTAGATATCCGTCCCATCCTCGAAGACCACGTAGACGTAGGAGAATCCGAAGTCGGAGAACCCCCTGATCGCCTTGACCTTGGGCGCGCCCAGCAGGGCTGTGACGATGGGATAGGTGACCTGGTCCTCCATGATGTCGGGGCTGCGGTCCCAGCGCGAGTAGATGATGACCTGCGTATCCGACAGGTCCGGAATCGCGTCCAGCGGCACGCGCATCATGCAGCGCCAGCCGATGACCGCCGCCGCCAGCGTGAGGAAGAAGACCAGGAACTTGTTCCGGGCGCAGAAGGCGATGACTTTTTCGATCATAAAGTTCTCCCCGTCAGTGCCGATGCTCCGACTGCGGCGCGGCCTCTTTCAATGCCTTCCCGGATTTTTTCCCTTCGGATTCAGGCAGGGCGGACTTGAGCTTCGACTCCGAGTCGATCAGGAAGTTGGCGGAGGTCACCACCTGTTCGCCCTCGCGCGCGCCGGAAAGGAGCTCATAGTAACCGCCCGCCTCGCGGCCGATCTCGACCTCGCGGGGCTCGATGCGGCCTTCCCCGAGGTCGACGAAGACGAGCTGCCGCTCACCGGTATTCAGCAGCGCCGACTCCGGGAGGGCCAGCTTCGTCCCGAGATCGGCCCGGATCAGGGCGTTGACGAACATCTCGAGCTTGAGCAGGTTCTCGGGGTTGGGCACCTCGATACGGACCTTGAGCGAGCGCGTCTCGGCCGACAGTATCGGGTCCACGGCCTTGACCACGCCCCGGAACTTCCGTCCGCGGAACGCAGGACTCGTGATCTCGGCCGTCTGTCCGGGCCGGACCATGTCGATCTCGTATTCGTAGATCTGCGCGTAGACCCAGACGGCCCCTCCGGCCCCGCCGAGGATCAAGTTCGTGGGCGACTGCTCGGACCGGCCCGACTCCTCGATCTGCGCCTCGGAGAGCCCCATCTGGCGCAGTCTCAGGAAGGACGCGCGCACCAGCGCCCCGGCTCGTTCGAGCACGTCCGGCCAGGGGCTGTCCTTGACCTTATCCCGCGCCCGCACCGCCTCCCGATACTCGGTCAGCGCGTTGTAAAGGTCGGGGTCGTAGGCCACCCGGCCGCTCGCGCGCACGGTCGCGGCGAGGGCGCGTCTCTGGAGGACCTCCGTCTTCATGCCGATAAGTTGCCTGCCTTCCGGCGAGACGCGCGTCGTGGCCTGTCCGGGGACCGGGACCTCCGTCTTTTCTTCCTCGGCATAGACGGGGACGTAGTCCATGCCCATCTCGTCCTTCTTGGGCGTCGGGGAGGTGACCTCCGGGCGCATGGGATGACGGTAGTAGAGGATGCCGCCCGCGGCGGGCTCGGCGGCCTCGGCGACGTGGGTGCCGCAGATGGGGCAAGTCACTTTCTCCCCCGGCTTCAGGGTTAGCTCCATTTTGCAGTTAGCCATCTTGCAGTTGTGGAGCACGCACATCTTCTTGCCCGAGGATACGGGCATGCCGCTCTTTTCCATGGGAACGAGTTTCATGTTGCAGATGGGGCAGTCGCCCGGCTTATCCGAGGTATAGCTGGGATGCATCGGGCAGTAGTATGTGGCGGCATGCTGCCCATGACTTCCCGGGAGGCGGGACTCGCGGTAGGCCCGGATGCCCCAGCCCGCCGCGAGGATCAGCGCGAGCGCTGCCGCCGACGCAATATATTTTTTCTTCATGTTCATAATCCCCTTCCCACGACGCGCTCGAGTTCCGCCGAGCGCTGCTCATAGTCGGCGAGAAACTGGTAATACTCCACTCTAAAATTGAGCAGCGAGCGCTGGGCGTCCAGGAGGTCTAGGAAGCTCGTTTTGTTCGCCTGGTAACCCGCCTCGGCGACCCGAATGGCCTGGTCGGCTTGAGGCAGGACGCTGGTACGGTAGATGTCCGCCAGGCGCCGTGCGGTCTGGGCCCGCACCCACGCGCTCTTGACGTCGGCGGAAGTCATGGCTCGCATTCCTTCGAGCTCGGCCTCGGCCATCTCCCGCTCGGCCTTGGCTTCCGCCGCCATGGCCGCGGGCTTCCAGAACCAAAGCGGAAGCGAAAGGCCGAGCACGGCGTCATGCGTCCGTCCCCGCATCGGATCGTCGCGCTGCCGGTACTGCAGCATCAAGTCCGGGAGGTACTCCGAGCGAGCGACGGCCAGGGACTTGCCCGCGCGCTCCACGTTGAGCACAGCCTCCTTGAGCTCGGGACGCTCGGCCATGGCCAAGGCCGATACGGACTCCAGGCTCTGCTCCGGCTTGGGGAGGGCCGGCTCGGCCGGAAGCCCCAAGGGCTCGCGCGCGTCGCGGTTGAGCAGCGCGCTCAGCATGGCCGCGGCGGTCTCCTGGTCCTGTGCCAGCATGACACCCATGTTCAGCATCTTGGTCAGCTCCACCTGGGCCTTGAGCGCGTCGGACTGGCCGGCGTGGCCGGCCGTGTATTTGGACTCGGCCACTTTGGAGAAGCGCCGCATGAGATCGATGTTCTCGTTGATGATGTCGAGGCTCTTGTGGGCCAGGTACAGCATGGCGTAGGCGGAGCGCGCCCGGGCCAGGACGGAGCTGACCTTGGCGCGATAGACCTGCTCCGCCATCGCCGCTTCTTTGGCCGCCGCGCCGCGGCGCAGGTATAAGGTGGTGGGAAACGGGATCTCCTGGGTGATGGCCAGGCTCTTCTCGTCGGCCTCGGTGAGGACGCTCTTGTCTGAAGGAACGTACATCCTCTCGATATCGAGCCGCGGCTTGTCGGGCGTGGCGGCCTGAGTCACTCTCTTCTGGAAAGCCAGCCAGCGCTTGCGCGCCGCCAGGATCTCGGGGTTGTCGCGCTCGGCCAACTCCAGAACCTGGTTTAAAGTGATTGTGCCGGTGGAGACGGACTCGGCGGCTCGTGCCGGGACGGATGACATCAAGGCGAGCAGCGCGGCGGCCAATAGCGAATCTCTCATTATCAGTGTCCATCCTCGGCCCTTCTTGCCGCGGCAAATAGGGAATCCTAGCAACTGGATATTCTCCACAGGTCTCGGCTGAGTCGCCATATTGTTGCCGGTCCATGATCCGGCCGGGGTCTTGAGCCGTTTCATGTCTATCCCCTCCCCCTGGTCGCGGAGCTCGGGGCGTTATTGAGCGCTTCTTTGATCCGTTCCGCGAGCTTTTGGAGATTCGACGGCCGGTTCGGGCAAGTGGAGTCCAGCTTGAGGCATGAGGCGACCGTGTAGCCGCACCGGCAGGAGCATTTCTCCGCGTTCGCCCACTGGACGACGAGCCGTCTGCGCTCCGGCGACAAGGCGGACGCCGCTTCCAGGCCGGGGAACTCCTCCTGGAACCGGGTCTTCCACTCAGGCGAGCGTTCTTGAATGCCCAAGTAGGCGAGACGCACCATGAAAGCCATGACCGCTGCGGCGAGCGACCCCATAATGAGGATCGCGATCCGGCCGAACCATAAATCCTTTTCACGCTTGCGCATGATGTTCCCTCGTTGAATGTAATTCCGGCCGCGCGGAGCGTTGCCTGACGTCATGACTGCGGTTGCGCGCGGATGCGGCTGCTTGCCTAGGCGGGAGCGGCTTTAGGCGGGAGGGGCGCGGCCGAGGGACCGCATTGGCGGCGGGGAATGATACGCTGGCAAGGTCGCCGAAAGAAGCCTGATCCAGCTATGCGGCGCTTCCGGGCGCGCCGCGACGACAGGCGCCGAAAAATCCGGCATCTGTCGGGAAACATCATCTAAGAGCGGAGCCGCCGAAGGCGTGGAGGCCGGGGACATGTGCGTGCCGCCGCAGCAGTTATCGGCTGGAGGAGCGGAATCCTTGGATGCATGCCCATGACAAGGCGGATTCTTGGGGCGCCCGCACTCGGCCGCGGGCATCCAGCAGATGTTCATGCCCGTACATAGCAGAGCCGCCGGCAGGACGAGCCCAAGTCCACGGCGTAGACTCCTAAAACTCATATTCCAGGCACCCACATTACAACCCGTAGCAACATAGCTGCCAACATGCGCTTACGACTTGCGTTCTCGATAGCGCCGCGCCGTGTCCTCGCTCTCGAAATAGAGCGCCGCTCCGCGCTCGTCCCGCAGGATCACGGCCTCTGACTTGTCGACCTCGTGGCCGGTCACAGGGTCTGCGGCGACGCGCGCAGCGCGGTCCTTGTTGAGACGTCCGACGCAGCCGGCGCAGCAACCGTAATAGGTCTTGCCGCTGACAACGACCGGGAGCTGCGCGTCGGCCAGCACCTTATCGTTGACCATGCAGACCTTGCTCCTGTCCGACACTCGCCCGGAAATCTCGCTCGGCAATCGCAAGACCAGCGCCGTGCCCAGCGCAGCGCCGACAGCCATCACCGAGAGCGCCGCCACGACGCGATTTCGTTTGTTCATGATTTTATCTCCTGTTTTTCCGCGCGATGATAGACCTTGACCGTCCAGTAGCTGCCTGTCCTCAGGTTGTGGACGCGTATGCCCTGCTCCGGCGCGGCGACGGACTCAAGGCCTCTCCAAATGAGCTTGGCCTTGAGGTTGCGGTTCATCGAGATGATCAGAATGCCGCCGGGACGCAGACGCGACATGGCGTGCGTGAACACGCGCTCGATCGCGGCGAGAGGATAATAGTAGAGGACCTCGTTGAGGACGACGGCGTCGAACCCATCCTCATTGAACGACTCGAACGGCGCGTGAACGAAGCTGGTCCCAGGCTCCGCGCCGTAGGCGGCGCGCGCCTTCTTAAGAGCCTCGTCCGACAGATCCAGGCCGACGTACGCCGACGCGCGGCCGCGCAGCAGCGGATAAAGCGTGGCCAATCCGCAGCCGGCGTCCAGGACGCGTCCGCCCATGGACGGGAGGCGGTCGGACAGCAGGCCGGCGATCGCGTAGTGGCGCGGACGCTGGTCGGTAGAATCGAGAAAGTCCCAGTGCCCTCCCGCGTAGGAGTCGTCCCAGGCCCTTCTCCGGTTTCCCGTGAAGAGGTTGCGCAGTTCGCCAAACTCGTGGCGCATGGCGGCCCAGGGATCGTCACGCTGAAGGAAGGCGAGGTCGCGCCAATCGGAGAACTGCGCTGCCGCCCAGCCCAGGCCGACGCCGACGAGAGAGTCCGTCATGGCGTGCAGCCCGGTCATCATCATCGCCGTGAACGTGCTGACGGTCAGCGCGAGCGACGCGGCGGCGGCGGCGTACAGTCTCCGGCGAAGGCAGAACAAGAACACCATGCTCATGCCCGCGATCTGCAGACACGGCGCCGCCTCCAAGCCGAAGCGTTCCCACGGCGGAAGCGCGAGGAACGCTCCCGCCGTGAGCAGGGCGGCAAAGCCCATGAACATCCGGCGGATCGCGCCCGGCTCGGCGCGCGTCGCGCTGAGAGCCAGGGGCGCGAGATAGACGGCGTACCCAAGCGCGTAGACGGCCTCCCAGACGGACTCCTCGCCCGGCATCGGGGAATGCTGCGCGTGCAGAAGGACTTCGAGGGCTATGAAGCCGCCCGTGAGCAACGCGCCGCTGACCCAGGCGCGGCGGTCGTAGCGCAGAGGGAAGAAGGCGTCGAGCGGCGGGCGCGAGTTCACGGCTTTTCCTCCCGCAGTTTCCGGGACGAGGAGTGGACGTGCCGTACCCGCCAGGAGCCGTCGCGACGGAGGAGCACGAAGGTCTCCGCCGACTCCAGGACCACCGTTTTCGCGGGCAAGACGATCGTGTAGGTCGCCCGACTCACGGCGTAGGCCCAGTCTCCCGCGACCGAGACATCGATGACCGACGGGTCCGCGAAGCGAAAAGCCTTCCACTCCTTCATCTCCGGGCCGATGTGGTTATCGCGGTAGTCGGCCCAGCCGCGGTTGAGGTGCATGCCCTCCAGCACGGTCAGTTCCGGCTCCACGACAGCGGCAAGCTTGTCCAGGCTCCCCTCGGCGATGGCCGAGCGGTACGCGGACACCGTCGCCAGAACGGCGGCTTCGCCGCTCGGGGGCAGCGCGGCCGGTTCCGCCGAGAGCGCGGAAGACGCGGCCAGAAGTAGTCCGAGCGACAGAAATACGTTCTTCATGTTTTCTCCTTTACGGCCACCTCGTAGACCGCCATGAGACGGCGGACCCCTTCCAAGAACGACTGCGCGCTGAGCGTGGCGCGCGGACTTGCTCCGATCGGCGAGATGACGTTCTCTAGCTCGCGCAACGTCCGGCCGAGCAGGCTCACTCTCCATTTCCCGGAAGGCAGATAGTCAGCCGGCTCATGGAAGGACAGGATCTCCGTCCGGGCGAGCCTGCCGTCCGGAGCCAGCACGGCCATGATCGTCTCGGTCCCGTCCCGGAGCCGGTGCGACTCGAAGAACGCCGCGCCGACAGGCCCCGCCGAGGAGCGGGCCAGGTAGTAACTCACGACCGCCGACTCGTGCCGGCATCCCGACATGGCCGCGGCCTGCTCCATCTGCTCCTTCGTCAGGTAGGCGGTTCGCCGCTCGACGACGAATCCCGCGAAGGCCTCCTGCAGGGCCTGGCTCTGCGTGAGCATGAGGCCCGGCTCCGCCTTGTGGGGTCCTTCGTGCCCCCACGCCCCGACGCTCAAGGTCAGCAGAGCAAACAACGCGGACGCATTTGCAGACATCTGCCTACTCCTCCTGGACCACGCCCATGCCGTGCGAGAAGACGAGCTCCCCGCCCTTATCCGCGGTAGCCGCGAGCAGCCCGCAGGCTGCGAGCCACAAGAGGAGGAAGAGCCTCTCTCCGCGGTCGGGTCGGAGCCGTCGCCATAAGGACAACGCGGTGAATACTCCGACCGTCCACCAGGCGAGCGTCTCATGTCGGCTCAAGGTCTGCCAGGCGGGCGGCACATGCGGCGCCGTCTTCTCGGCCAGAAGCCCCAAGCCCAACGCCGCCCAGGCCGCGATGGTGCCGACCCAGAGCGCCCAGTCCGACGCGGGCCCCGCCCACGCGGCTCGCCGGCGCAAGGCGCCGGCGAGCCAGCCGACCGTCAGCAGGACGATTGGGAAATGGACGGCCATCGGATGGAGAAGCCAGAGCTTCACTTGCCCGCCTTCTCCACGGATTCCACCAGGATGCCCGGCAGGCCCCCGCTGACGACTTTTCGGCCTCGCACGGTCACCGTCTCGGCCGCGAGCTCGCCGACAGGCTTGAAGGCTTTCTCGTGCTTGTGGTCGGGGACCAGGAGCAGGACCGAGCCGTCCGCGGTGAGCAGGCCGGCCGGGACCTTCTTGTCCAACAGGCAGGCCTTCGCGCACTTCTGATGCTCCTTGCCTTTCGAGGCGTGGCCCAGGTAGCAAGAGAGGTCGAGGACCTCGCCCGTCACGGTCACCGCCTCACCTGGCGCGGCCGCCGCCGACGCCTCCTTGGTATGACCCTTGCCATGCTTGCTATGGTCTTCCCCTTCGTGGGCGAAAGCCGCGACGGCCAGACCGGCGACGATCGCGACGGCGAAGCCGGTCAGTTTTACGCGCATCTTGTCGTTATTCATTTGTTTCTCCAGTTTTCGGTTTTTCCATCTGCTTGCCGTCCATCTTCATTCCTTCGTGGCCCTCATGCTCTTTAGGCGTCTCGGGCACGAGGGTCATCCCGCACTTCGGGCATTTGCCCGGCGAGTTCTGGCGGACCTCGGGATGCATCGGGCAGGCGTACATCGCCGCCTCGGCGGCGGGCTTGGCCGCGCGTGGCCGGACCGTGTCGGCTACGGTGCCGGGCGGGTTCTTGTACCAGCCCGCGGGCTTGACCTCGCTTGCCGCGTCGCGCACCTTGAGCACGGTGAACATGCCCCCCATCCCCGTGCTGCCGAAGGGACCGTCGTTGGCCGTCATCATCGGCAAGGTGTTCGCGGGGCCCTTCATATGGCCCTGCATTTCGGTCATCTCCTCCATGCCGTGCTCGCCCATGGCCATGTAGCCCGGCACGAGCTTGTTCACTTTCTCCTCGATGCCCTTTTGATTGACGCCGAGCGCCAGCGGGATATCGTGGCCCATCGCGTTCATCGGGTGATGGCGGCGGTGGCAGTGCATGGCCCAGTCGCCCGCGATCGCGATGAATTCGAAGTCACGCGTCTGACCGGGACAGACGTGCGTCGTCGTTTCCGGCCACTGCGCCGACTCCGGGATGTCCCCGCCGTCGGTCGCCACGATCTTGAAGGTGTGGCCGTGAAGGTGCACGGGGTGGCACTCCTGCCCCACGTTGCCGATGCGCACGCGCACGCGGTCGCCGGTTTTGGCGACCAGCGGCTCCGTGCCCGGATAGGCCTTGCTGTTGAAGGTGAAGGTGTTGAAGTCCGTCATCACGCTCGGGTTGGGTTTGGCCGCGCCGGGTTCGACGGACCACTCGTTTACGAAAATCGCATAGTCCCGGTCGATGCGGCGCTTGCGTTCCTTCGGGTGGATGATGAAGAAGCCCATGGCGCCCATGCCCATCTGCATCATCTCGTCGCCGTGCGAGTGGTACATCTGCGTGCCGTGTTGGCGCAGGTTGAATTCGTACTTAAAGGTGTCGCCGACCGGAATCGGTCGTTGGTTGAGGCCCGACACGCCGTCCATGCCGCTCGGCAGAAGGAGACCGTGCCAGTGCACCGCCGTCGGCTCCTTGAGCTTGTTGGTGACGAGGATGCGCACGCGGTCGCCCTCCACCGTCTCGATCGTAGGTCCCGGAGTGCGGCCGTTGTAGCCCCACGCCTTGATCTTCATGCCGGGCGCGATCTCCCAATCGATCTCCTCGACCGTGAGGCGGAACTCCTTAACGCCGTCGATGAGCTTGTAGGGCAGGGACTCGCCGCTCGGCGTGACGACGGGCGTGTAGGCGAACGCCGCGCCCGGCAAGAAGGCGAACGCCGCGGCGAGGATGCTAACGTTGATGCGGTTCATTGGTGGTCTCCGTGATTGCGATGATCGGGTGCGGGCGCGGGTTCAGGCTCCGGAGCGGACGCAGGTTTATCGGCGGCGGGATCGACCGCGATCGGTCCGCCCGTCGCGAGCTCGAGCTTGGCGCGTTCCGTCCAGTAATTCTTGATGGCCTCCATCTGCATCGTCCGCGCCTTGATCTCCTCGCGCTTGACCTCGAGGAGGTGGTCCACGCCGAGCAGCATGAAGTTGTAATGCAGCTGCGTCTGCGCGACCACCTTGGCCCTAAGCGGAACGAGCCTGTCCCTGTAGATGGCGGACGCGCGGCGCGCCGCGGCCGCCCTCGCGCGCGCCGCGCGGACTTCCTTGCGCGCGCGAACCTCGAGCATGGCCAGCTCCTGACGAGCCTGGCGAAGCTGCGCCCGCGCTCCGGCGCGCCGCGCCTGTCCCCGGTCGAACAGCGGGATCTGCATCTCGAGTTCCGGGCCCGTGCGCCGCGCGTCGGCTTCCGTCTCGCGTTCGATGCCCAGACGAATCTGCGGGACCGACTGCCAGCGCGACAAGGACACGGATTTCTCGAGCGCGACGACCTTGCGGCGGGCGGAGGCTAGGTCCAGCCGGCGTGACAGCGCGAGGGATTCCAGGTCCGCGGACGGTGGCTCCGCGCCCGCCGGCTCGGCGAAGCCCTGCGCCGTTTTGAGCTGCTCGGCGTCGCTTTCCAGGCCGAGCGCCTCGGCGAGCTCGGCGCGGGCCACGACTGCGTTGGCCGCGCGGTTTTCCCACTCGATCTCCGCCTCGTTTTGCGACGCCTCGAGCTTCGCTAAGTTGAGCTCGTTGATGTTACCGGCGGCGCTTTGCCGCCGCGCGAACTCGCCCATGGCCTCCGCGGCCGACAGCTCGTCGCGCGCCGCCGTCTGCCCAAGCGTTGCGGCTAGGAAAGAATAGAAAGCCTCCCGCACATGGGCGACGGTCTCCAGGATCGAATGGCCCACGCTCAAGCGAGCCGCCTCGAAGCGCTCCGCGCCCGCTTTGCGGCGGAGCGGATAAAGCGCCAGGTCCAACACATCTTGCGTTAGCGTGAAATGCGGATAGGTCCCCGACCTCCCGGCGTAGAAGCCGCTGCCGCCGGCGAACTCGGGGTTGGTCAGGATGCGGGCCTGCGCGAGTTCCGCCCGGGCGACGCCCACTTCCTCGAGCGCGGCGAGAATCGCGCGGTTGTTGAGAAGTGCGACGCGGACCGCGGAGTCCTCGGTCAAGCCTTCCTTCAGTTGAGCGAGCACATCCAGCCGCGCCTGCTCGTCGTCCTTGCCGGACGCCGACGGCTGTCCCGCTCTTTCCTTAATCAGCCCCGCCAACTCCGGCTCGCCGCGCGTCGTCGCGCAGCCGCCTGCGGCGAGCACGGCAAATAGGAATATAAAAGTCGAAAAACGAATGGACCACATGGGGCTGACTCCCGTTCACGGCTAGACATGTCGACCGAGCCTTCGTCTATGGAGACGCTTGAGCGACGCGAATCTTACGGCGATCGCGGCTTAAGCGGCCGGGGGCGCGCGGCCGAGGCGGGAGACGACGAGGAGGACGCCCGGAGGGCCGGGCGACGCGGCGGGAGCGAACTCTGCCCGGGAAGCGGGCGGAACGAGGATCAAGGACGCGACGGCGACGAGCGTGTGAGCGACGGATTCGGGAGAGGACGTCGCGACCGCGGCCGGGAGCAAGACGGCCTGGCAACAGGCCATAATCGCGCAATTCATCGGCGCCTGCGATGGCTTCGGTGCCGCGCCCGTGTGGCAGGAGGGCGCGGCCTCGGCGGCGCGCGCAGTCGCCAGGCAATGCACGAGCGGCGACCAGCTGGCCGCTAGGAACGCCGCTATCAGTGCGAAGCGACTCATGACCGACAGGATAGCAGACGCCGTCCCATATATCAAGCTGATGCTGGCGGCGTTGACTCGCCTCACGACGTATGCTAACGATTGGTGTGTCTTCATCCCGATCCGTCGCCCGCCTGTACGGCCTCGGCACCGCTTTGCCCGCGACCTCGTCCCCCCAGTCGACCGTCATGCGCTTCATGACGGCGACGGCGCGGGCGTCGTTCGGCGAGGAAGGCGCGCGCGCGGAGCCTCTCATCGAGAGGCTCTACTCCTCCTCCGGCATCGAGCGGCGCCACAGCGTCCTGAAGGATTACGCGCAGGCTGACCCCGCCGGCTTCGAGTTCTTTCCCCCGAATGGGGCATTGGAGCCTTTCCCGAGCACCGCGCGGCGAATGGAAGCTTTTGAGCGCGAGGCTCCGCTCCTCGCCGAAGCGGCGTCGCGCGTCGCGCTCGCACGCTCGGGGTTCACGGCGCAAGAGGTCACCCACCTCGTGTTCACGACCTGCACCGGTTTCTTCGCCCCAGGTCCCGACCTCCTGCTGATCGCGGGCCTCGGGCTGCGCGCGGACGTTTCGCGCACCCAGGTCGGCTTCATGGGCTGCTACGCGGGATTCAACGCCATGAAGCTGGCCGTTGCCTTCGTCGCGGCCGACCCGGGCGCCGTCGTGCTCATCGTATCCGTCGAATTGTGCTCGCTTCATTTTCAAAAGCGCCTCCAACCGGAGTTCCTCGTCGCCAACAGCCTTTTCGCCGACGGCGCGGCCGCGGCCGTGTTCACGGCCCCAGGCGCGCGCCCGGGCGGCCTGGCCGACCTGGCCGCGACGCATGGGCGCATGGCTCCCGACAGCCTCGATCAGATGTCCTGGCGCATCGGCGACACTGGTTTTGAGATGAGCCTCGACCGTCGCGTGCCCGGCACGATACGGGCGCACGCCCCTGCCTTCGTCGCCGAACTGTCGGCGCGCGCGGGCCTCGCCCGGGATGAGATCCTGCGCTGGGCGCCGCATCCCGGCGGCCGGCGGATCGTCTCGGCGCTGGCCGAGGCGCTCTGCATCGACGACGACGCGACGCGCTCCTCGCGCGGCGTGCTGGCTGACTGCGGCAACATGTCGAGCGCCACGATCTTCTTCGTGCTCGAGCGCGAACTCGCTCGCGGAGGGACGGGCCCTCTCGTCGCGCTCGGCTTCGGGCCCGGGCTGACGATGGAAGGCGCGCTCTTTCTCCCGCCGCGATGACGCCCGTCGACTTCCGCCGGCGCCGCGACGAGTTGGAGTTGATGGACGCCGACGACGCGCCTGAAGCGGAGTTGCGCGCGACCTTTCGGGAGCTCGCCGTCATCAACCGGCGCCTCGGCGGACACGCCGCCACGCTCGGCGCCCTAGACTCCCTGACTCCGCCGGGAACGAAGCGTCTGAGGATTCTCGACGCGGGCTGCGGCGACGGGGAGGCGGCCGCCGTCATCTTGGGCTGGGCTGAGACGCGCGGGATCTCGGCTGAAGTGCACGGCATCGACTTGTCCGGAGCGTCGGTGCGGCTGGCCGGGGAGCGGCGTCGTCCAGGACTCACCTTCTCGCAAGACGATCTCTTCGCGCTCGGCGCGGGCGACGTCTACGACATCGTCCATGCGGGACTGATGCTTCACCATTGCCCCGGTGATTCGGCGGCGCGAGCGCTCAAGGCGATGCACGAACGCGCGCGGCTCGGCGTCGCCGTCAACGATCTCCATCGCCACCCGCTGGCGTATCTCGGCATAAAAGGGCTGACCGTCGCGCTCTCCGGCAACCGTCTCATCCGCCATGACGCGCCGCTTTCCGTCCTGCGCGGCTTCAGCCGGACCGAGCTCGAGGACCTGTGCCGCCGGGCCCGGCTGCCCGCGCCGGACATCCGCTGGCGCTGGGCCTTCCGTTGGCAGATGGCGGTGCCGCGGTGAACTTGCCCGAGCGCTGTTCCGTGGCGATTGTCGGTGGCGGCCCCGCTGGAAGCGCGTTAGCCGCGCTTCTCGCGCGCGCCGGGAGGAGACCCGTCCTGCTCGAACGCGACCGCTTCCCGCGCCAAAAGCTGTGCGGCGAGTTTCTATCGATGGAGGCGCAGACTCTCCTGGCGCGGATAGGATGTCTCGACGCGGTGCGCGCGCTGTGTCCCGCCGCGATCACGGGCGCCCGCTTCTTCTCTCCCTCCGGCCGCAGCGTCGAGATTGACCTCGGAGCGGAGGCGCTGGGGCTCGGCCGTGTGGCGTTGGATGAAACTTTGTTCCGCCATGCGGAGCAGTCCGGAGCGTTAGCCTTCGAGGGCGCGGCCGTCACGCGCATGGACGAAGACGCGGGCGGCGTCCTGCTGGAGATCGAGCGGAGTCTCCCCGATGGGACATGCGCGAAGCGTCACCTGCGCGCCGATCGAGTCGTCGCCGCCTATGGACGCCGCAGCGGGCTCGACCGTCCGCTCGACCGGGACTTCCTGCGCCGGCGTTCTCCATTCGTCGGCTATAAGCGTCGCCACGTTCTCCTCCCCGGGGCCGACCCCATCGCCGCGGAACTGCGCGGGAAGGTCGAAATTCATCTCTTTGACGGGGGCTACTGCGGAGTCAGCGTGGTCGACGGAGGCGCCGTCAACGTCTGCCTTCTCGCGGAGCAGCGCGTTTTAGCGACGGCGGACGCATCGCTTCGCCGCAATCCGGCTGCGCTCTTAGCCCGACTCAGCCCCAGCCTGCGCGGCCGGATCGAAGCTTTGCGGCCGGACGGTGAGCCGCTGGCCGCGGCGCAACTCACATTCACGGCGAAGGAGACCAGTTCCGGCTCCATTTTCTTCATCGGCGACGCCGCCGGCATGATCGCCCCGCTCTGCGGCGACGGGCAGGCGATGGCCTTGGAGTCAGCCGTCCTCCTCGCCGAGCTCATGGCCCGCGGCGACGGCGATGATCTCCCGAGGCTTTGGGATGATCTTTGGCGCCGGCGCTTCGCCTCGCGGCTTCGCGCGGGGCGCTGGCTTCAGGCGCTGCTAATGCGGCCCGCCGCGTCGGAGGCCATCGTCCGCATCCTCAAGCGCTGGCCCGTTATGGCCGCGCCGCTGCTGACACGCACGCGAGGAGAGCCGTGCCTTCAGCCGTAGGTTCCGCGTCGATGATGATTATTGCATCGACATCCATGCGCTTCGGGAGAACTGACCGATCATCGGTCTGTCGTCAACGGCACGGACAGTCTTCACGCTTGCCGCCGGTCGGCAAGGGGCCGTGGAAACGGCGCTTGTGCTCCGACGAAGAGCATTCGATCGATTCCGCCGCACGGCGAAAGAGAAAAGTACCTCCGCCCACGACAATCGTCAGAATGACCGTACCAAAAGCCCACATACCCCAGACATTGGAACGCCGAGACGGCCTCTTGTTATCGCCCTTTCGCCTAGTCATTACCGGCTCAATGATCCTGCCCCGAATCAGCGAGCAGCCGTAAGGCGTTGAAGATCACGATCAACGACACCCCCATATCGGCCGCGATCGCGCTCCACAACGAAGCGTAGCCGAGAAACGTCAACAGCACGAACGCGCCCTTGGTCAATAAGGACAGTCCGATGTTCTGGCGTATGATCCGCAGGCTGCGCCGGGAGTGCCGCATGAGCCAGGGCAGCTTAGAGAGATCATCCGACATCAGCGCCACGTCGGCGGTCTCGATCGCCGCGTCACTTCCCGCGGCGCCCATCGCCACCGCCATCGTGGACGCTGCGAGGGCGGGAGCGTCGTTGACGCCGTCGCCGATCATCGCGACCGCGCCGTAGCGCGCGACCAGCTTCTCGATGGCGGAGACCTTGTCTTTCGGCAGCAGCTCGGCGTAGACCTCGTCGAGACCCAGCTCTTTGGCAATCTCGTCCGCCGTTCCCTTGTTGTCGCCGGTGAGCATCACGAGGTGCTCGATCCCCTCCGCGCGCAGCGCCTCCAAGGTCCTCCGGGCTTCGGGCCGGACCGTGTCCGCGAGCGCGATGAGTCCGCAGACGTGTTTCTCATCCCCGACGATCACGACGCTGCGCCCCGAGCTCGTCATGGTGTCGAGCTTCTCATGGACTTCCTTCGTCTCCTGCTTACGCTCCTCCAGGTAGCGATGAGAGCCCAGCCAGTAGCGTTCTCCACGGACGGTCGCCGTCGCGCCTTTTCCCTGGATGATCTCGAAGCCGCTCGCCGCGGCCGGCCGGATTCCCTTCTGTCCGGCGTAGGCCATGATGGATCTCGCCAGCGGGTGCCCGCTGTTCGCCTCCATCGCGGCGACTATCTCGAGGAGCTCGGGCTCAGAGTGCCCACCGAGCGCCGCGACCTCGACGACCACGGGCTTGCCTTTCGTCAGGGTCCCGGTTTTGTCGAACGCGACGGCCTTCAGCCGCGCCGGCGTCTCGACGAAGCCGCCGCCTTTGAGCAGGACGCCGTTCTTGGCGGCGGCCGCGAGGGCGGCGACGACCGTCACCGGCGTCGAGATGACGAGCGCGCAGGGACAGCCGATGACGAGCAGGACCAAGGAGCGGTAAAGCCAGGGCGTCCAGAGGCTTCCGAAGAGAAGCGTCGGAACGAGCAGGACGGCCAAAGAGAGGAGCATGACGGCGGGGGTGTAGATCCGCGCGAATTTCTCCACCCACTGCTCCGAGGGGGAGCGCTTGCTCTGCGCTTCCCCCACCAACCGGATGATATGGGCCAAGGTCGTCTGTCCCGCGGCCTTCGTGGAACGCACCTCGAGCGCCCCGTCGCCATTGATCGTGCCGGCGTACACGTCGCCGCCCGGCGCCTTCGTCACGGGCATGCTCTCGCCCGTAATCGGGGCCTGATTGACGGCGCTCTCGCCCGCGACCACGCGGCCGTCCAGCGGGATCTTGTCCCCCGGCTTGACCACGAAGACGGCGCCCACCGGCACGTCGTCGGCCGGCGTTTCCCGCAGAGAGCCGTCATCGAGCTTCAGGTGCGCGGTGGACGGCGAGAGCTCCATGAGCGCCGCAATCGCCCTGCGCGCGCGTCCGATGCTCCAGGACTCGAGCAGTAGCGCCACGGAGAACAGGAAGGCGACCGTGGAGGCCTCGAACCATTCGCCGATGCCGACCGCCCCTAGGACGGCGACAATCATCAGCAGGTTCATGTCCGGCCGCAGCCGCTTAGCCGCGTAGAGGGCCTTCGGCAGTATCAGCCAGGAGCCCGTCAATATTCCCAGAGCGTAGAGGACCCGCGCCGCCATGGGTACGCCATGGGCCAAGCCTAGCCCCTCTGAGCCCATCGCGGCCGACAAGCTTCCGGACAGCCAGGCGTGCACTGAGAAGCCTGTCGCGAGAAAGACGCCGCTGGCGCTCGTGAGCATCGCTCTCAGGGCGCCGAGTCTCTCACCCGAAGGGTCCGACTCGCCGGACTCATCCCAGGGGCGCGCGTTCATCCCCGTCCGCCCGACGGCCTCGATGATGCTCTCGGCGGTCGACGGGGCGCCGGCCTGCACGGTCATCTTGCCCTTGAGGAGGTCGAAGGCCAGGCGGTCCTCGCCGCCGACGAGAGGCCCCAGCTCCCGCTTCAAGGCCGCGACTTCGTCGGCGCAGTCCATTCCGGTGATCTTGAATTTCAACGATGGTTGCTTCATGGGCGCTCCGTTGGATTAATCGCCTCGATGCTTCCAGAGAAAGCGAACGGCAATGCAAATCAATACTGCGCCGCCAAGTGCGCAAATCAAGGTAAAGGTGTCCCTGACGGTCATGACGAGAGGATATCCGCTACTTTGCTCCGCAGCATCGCTTGTATTTCTTTTTGCTTCCGCACGGGCACGGATCATTGCGGGAATGGATGTGGCGCGAATAAACGCCGGGCAGCGCCTGGCTTATTTCGGCGCGATGCGTGCGAATCCACTCGCGGCGCTGGCCATTATCTGTTACGTCCACGCCGTCTTTCCGCATGCGCTCGACATAATCCACCGCCTTTGAGCGCAACTCGGGGGAAACGACGAGCCGAAGCAGTTGCCATCCAGCGCGAAGAAACTTAAATAGCTTGGTCTTCATGCGTCATAACGCTGCCTTTCCGCTCTTGCCAGTCCTGATCCACACCGCATCGGAGCATTCGATGACGAATATCTTGCCGTCGCCGGGCCTGCCGGTGCGGGAATTCTCCAGGATAGCCGCAAGGACCTTCTGGACAAGAGGCTCACCGATCACGATCTCGAGCTTGACGAAGTCGGCGGGCTCAAGCGGGCTGTCAGTGCCGCGGCCGGAGCTGCGGCCGTAGCCGTGCACGTGCGATACGATGCAGCCGGGCAGGTCCTTGACGCGCTGGAGCGCCTCGAGAACCCCGTCGAGCTTGGACGGCCGGATGAGCGCCTTTATCTCTTTCACAGTTCGACCTCCTGAGCGCTCATGTAGCGCTCGAACATCAGATAGAGCGTGGGAAGCACGAGAAGCGTCAGCGTCGTCGATGAGATGACGCCGCCGATGACGACCGAGGCCAGGGGACGCTGCACCTCAGCCCCCAGCCCCGTCGCGAGCATCATCGGCAGGAAGCCGAAGATCTCGACGAGCGCCGTCATGAGGACCGGACGCAGCCGGATGAGCGTGCCCTTCTCGACCAGTTCCCAGCCCGAGAGCCCCTCGGCCGCCCGAAGGTCGTTGAAGTAGTGCACAAGTACGACGCCGTTGAGCACGGCGATGCCGGTCAGCGCGATGAAGCCGACACCGGCCGAGATGCTGAACGGCAGGCCGTTGAGCATGAGGCCGAGGACCCCGCCTACGAGCGCCAGCGGCACGCAGGAGAAGATCAGCAAAGTCTCGTAGACGTTCTTGAAGGCGGCATAGATCATCATGAGGACCAGGATCAAAGCCACCGGGGTCAGCAGCATCAGTCGGGACCGCGCCTTCTGGAGGTTCTTGAAGTTCCCTCCCCATTCGACGTAGTAGCCCGGCGGCAGCTTGACCTTGGCCTCGACGGCGGCCTGGGCCTCACGAACGAAGCTCTCCGTGTCCCGCCCGGCGAGGTTGACGAGGACGGCGGCCCGGCGCCTGGCATCCTCGCGAGTGACCGAGCCGTAGGCCTCGGTGAAGGAGACCTCCGCCGCCTCCGTGAGCGGAATCGTGGTATTGGCACCGATGCCCACGGGAAGCTTCCGGATGGCATCTAGGTCCGTGCGGTCAGCCGGGCTCAGGCGCACGATGATCGGAAAGCGCCGGACGCCTTCGTAGATCTGTCCCGCTTCTTCCCCGCCCAGCGCGATCTCGATCGTCTCGAGCACCTCCAAGGTCGAGACCCCGAGCGTGCGCAGGACTCCCTCGCGGGGCACCACTCGCAGCAGCGGCGACTTGCCGCGCAGTTCGGGCTCGACCTCCCCGGCCCCGGGCACCTTGCCCACGATCTCGGTGATCTCCTTAGTGATCTGCGTTAGCTTGTCCAGGTCGTCGCCGAAGACCTTGATGGCGATGTCGGCTCTTGTGCCCTCTAGGAGCTCGTTGAAGCGCATCTCGATGGGCTGGCTCGCGAGCGCGCGCTGGCCCGGAATCTCCTCCGCCAGACGTTGGCTCATTGCGGCCGCCAGCTCGTCCTTGGTCCGTCTCTTGCCGTCGACGAGCGGCCACTGCTTCTTGTCCTTTAGCATCACGTAGGTGTCGGAGATGTTGACGCCCATCGGATCGGTGGCGACCTCCGCCGTGCCCATGCGCGAAAAGACCACGGAGACCTCCGAAAACTCTCCGAGCAGCTTCTCGGAGCGCTCCTGGAAGGCGATGGACTGATCGAGGCTGATGTTGACCGGGCGCACGAACTGGTAAACGAGCGAGCCCTCGTTGAGCTGCGGCAGGAACTCTCCGCCCAACCGCGTGTACAGGAGGCCTCCCAACACCACAGCGAACAGGCCGATCCCGACTGTCCACTTCCGGCGGCGCACGGCTCCTGCAAGGATGGGCGCGTATCCCGCGCGCACCTGTCGCATGAGCCAAGGCTCCTTGTCGTCCGTATCGCCTTTGAGCAGGAGGCTCGCCAGCGCCGGCGCCGTCGTGAAGGAGAGTACGAGAGCGCACAGCACCGCCGCGCAGAAGGTCGCCGCCATCGGCACGAACATCTTGCCCTCGATGCCGACCAGAGCGAAGATGGGCAGGAAGACGACGACGATGATGAGCTCGCCGAAGCCCGCCGCCGTTCGGATCTCGACCGCGGCCTCGTAGACGGTCTTCTGGACCTCCGGTCCCGTGAGTCCGCGGCCGAGCTGCTTGGCTCGCAGATGCACCATGCGCACGCAGTTGTCCAGGACGATCACCGCGCCGTCGATGATGATGCCGAAGTCGAGCGCGCCCAGGCTCATGAGGTTGCCCGAGATGCCGAACCAGCGCATGACGACGAAGGTCATGAGCAAGGTCAGCGGGATAGTCACGGCCGTGATCAGGGCGGCGCGGACGTTGCCGAGCAGTAGCAGCAGGATCACGATGACGAGCGCGGCTCCCGTCACCAGGTTGTGCTCGACCGTCCCGAGCGTGGCGTTGACCAGCACGGAGCGGTCGTAGACGGTCTCGAGCTTGTAGCCGGGAGGCAGGTTCTTGCTGATCTCGGCAAGCCGTTCGGCGACGCGCAGAGAGACCGAGCGGCTGTTCTCACCCATGAGCATGAGCGTGCTGCCGAGCACCGCCTCGCGGCCGCGTACGAGCGCGGCGCCGGTGCGCAGCTCGGTCGCGAGGCCGACCTCGGCCACGTCTCCGATCGTGACCGTCTTGAGCGTCTCAAGCGACTTGATCGGAACGCGGCGGATCTCCTCGGGCGTCTTCAAGAGTCCGACCGCCTGGACGAGGAATTGCTCGCCGGTCTGCTGCACGTAGCCGCCTCCAGCGTTGCGGTTGGTCCGCTCCAGGGCCTCTTTGAGGTCCGAGAAGCGCAGGCCGTAGCGCGCGAGATTCGCCGGACGGGGCTGCACGTGGTACTGCTTCTCATAGCCGCCGATGACATTGACTTCGGCTACGCCCTTGACGGTCAAGAGGCGCGGTTTGACGGTCCAGTCATGAAGCGCGCGAATCTCCATCAGCTGCCTTATCCGCTCCTCGCCCTCGGCGGGCTTCTCGGCCTCGAGCGTGTAGTAGAAGATCTCGCCCAGGCCCGTGCTGACGGGCCCAAGGCGCGGCAGCACGCCCGCGGGAAGCTGTCCCGAGGCGTTCTGCAGGCGCTCCGAGACCATCTGACGCGCGCGGTAGATGTCCGTCCCTTCCTCGAAGATCACCGTCACCTGGGAGAGGCCGAAGCGGGTGATGGAGCGCACCTGCTCGACGCCCGCGATGCCGCTCATGGCGGCCTCGATCGGGAAGGTCACGCCGCGCTCGATCTCCTCGGGAGCCAGGCCCTCGACCTGCGAGTTCACCTGGACCTGGACGTTGGTGATGTCCGGCACGGCGTCGATGGGAAGGTTCTCGAAGGCCGACCAGCCCGCGAGGGCCGCCAGCACCGTGAAGAGAAGCACGACGCCGCGGTTGTAGACCGAGAAATGGATGATCTTGTTTATCATGGAATAGTCCTCAGTGCCCGTGGCCCACGTCGCCGCTGGTCAGGTCGAGCTCGATGACCCGGATCGCGGCGGCTCCCGCGACGACCAATTGGTCGCCCGGCTTAAGCTCCTTAGAGCGCACGACGGCGTCGCGCTTCGTCCGCTCCCCAAGCTCGACCTCGATGAGCTTGATCCACCCCCCGCGCGAGCGATAGACGCCCACCTCGTCTTGGAAGAAGACCAGAGCCGATGCCGGCACCTTGACCGCGCCGGCGCCCGCGATGGGCGACGTCTTGAGACCCAAGCTCGCCGCCGCCTTCGCCGAAAGCTTCATGCCCTCGTGGCCGAAGGCCTCCACGCCTTTGCCGGGGCCGACGTTGGGACTTGCCTCTTCTTCCCCGTGCTCCTCGCCATGTTCCTCGCCGCCTTCGTGCTCGTCTTTCACCGGGGCGCCTTCCTTCGCGCGCTCGTCCGCGTGCTTTTCGCTCTCTTTGTGATCCTTGTGGTCGTCGCTCGCCTGGGACGGCGCCCACAGCAGCAGCAAGGCGACGGGAATAATCTTGATCATGTTCACAGTTTCTCCGTGAGGACGCGGCCTTCGATCGCGTAGATGGTCCAGAGAGCGCGGACGGCGCTCAGCTCCTGCTCGTTAAGGTCGCGCGCGTAGTCGACCATCTGCCGGTGCGCCTCGATGACGAGCGCGCTGGGGATTACTCCTCGCTCGTAGAGTCCCTCCATCTTCTCATGCTCGGCTTCGAGCTTCTCCGTGTCGCCGGCCTGTACGAGCGTGGACGTGGCGGCGCGGTAACGCGCGAGTTCCGCGTCCCTTTGAGCGCCGAGAGTCGACATGGCCGCCGCGGACCGCGCTTCGGCAGTCTCGACCGCTCTGATCGCCAGCCGCTTGCCGCCGGCGTTGCGCTGGTAGAGAGGAAGGGGCAGCGATAGGCCCGCCCCGAGCAAAGTCGACGAGCCCTCGCCGGGCCCGTTCTTTTGTCTGAGGACGCTCGGTCCGAGCTTGACGTCCGGATAAGCCGCGGCCCGGGCCGAGCCGAGTTCGGCCTGCGCCGCCTCCAGCGCTGCCGCGGCGCGCAGGGCGGACGAGCCGCGAAGGGCGGCCGGCGAACCCGGCGTGCCCGGGTCGGGCCACCGGCTGGGCCGAGCGGGAAGCACCGAGTCGGAATCCGGGAGCGGCGCCCCTAACCCGAGTTCGAGCCCTCTGCGGAGGGCGAGGGTCTCCCCTTCGAGGGCCGAGCGCTTGACGGAATAATCGCGCTCGGCGAGTTGGAACACCGACAGCGAGACCTCCTGCTCGGGAGACCGGCGCGGACGCGCCCGAAGTTGGCGGGCGATCCGGGAGAAAGTATCAAGAGCCTCCTGTATAAGCTTGAGCTCCTCGCGGATCTGCCGAAGACGATAGAGGCCGGAGACGGTGTCAACGGCGATCTCCTCCTTGACGCTCAGCGCCTCGGCGCCCAACTCCAGAGCCTCCGCGCGCGCGCGATCGAGTCGCCGCCCCCTCTTGCCGCCGGTCTCGAACGTATGGAGGAGCGAGACCTGGATTTGATCCTGCGAGTCGCCGAAGACCCCGGTGCCCTCGGCTTCGGGGTTCGGCCGCTGTCCGGCCGCGCTCCCGAGCGCCTCCGCTTGCGAAAGCAGCGCCGCCGATCCCTTGGCTGCAGGATGCGCGCGGAGCACGCATTCGAGCACGGATTGCGGGCTCGTCAACGCGGGGCATGCGGGCTCAGCGGCGACGGCTGGGGCCGCCGCCAGGAATAAAAGCGATATCAGCTGGGTCATAAGTATCCTGCTCGACAATAGTGTCGTTCAACAGCCTGAGCACGAAAGCCGCCGCGATGAGGCGGCAAGGCAGGGCTCAGGAACGAACCGCGCGGGGGAAAGCTCTTCCGCTAGGCGGTGAGCTTGGGAGGCTGGAAGATCGACTCGATCAGGAGGAGCGAGTAGACCGGCTGCTGGTAGGAGGGATACGACGGCTGGGGACGATCGATGCGCAAAGCCTTGTCCGTCTCGCTCGGGTTGTAGAAATGATTCGCGCAGGCGCAGACGTGGCACGCGGTCGCGACGCTCTTGGATTCCTCGCACCGGCCGAACGCGTCCACGCCGATGTCCAAGCCCCATATGCAGAGAGCGAGAGCGCAGATCAGCGAACGCAGGCGCGAAGTCATCGCCTGAGTCTAGCAGACATTTGCAAGACACGCAATAACACGTAACAGCGTGCTAAGCCTATCGGATCGATCCGTCAGGAGCTTGAGGTCATCTTCCGGCGACCCCTCCCGACGATCCTATATGCCTGAGCGCCCAGCAACATGCCCAAGATCGGCGCGGCCCAGTAGATCCATTGATGAGCAAAGTTGCCCGACAAGAGTGCCGGCGCAAAAGAGCGCGCCGGGTTCATCGACGCACCCGAGATCGGGCCGCCGAACGCGGCTTCGAGCGCGACGACGGCCCCGATGGCGATTCCGGCCATCGTGCCCTCGGCTCTATCATCGGTGGCCACGCCCATGATCGTGAACATCAGGATGAAGCTGAGAATCACTTCGAGGACGAAGCTCTGTGCCGCGTCCCCAGCCGGGAGGGTTACGCCCATATTGGTGGCCTGGCCCGAGAAGATGAACTTCAGTGCCGCGGAGGCCGCGACAGCGCCGAGGAGCTGCGCCGCGACGTAGGGTAGCACCTCGCCTCTCTCGTGCCGCCCGGCCGAATAGAAGCCGAGCGTGACCGCCGGATTCATGTGAGCCCCGGAGATGTGGCCGATGGCGTAGATCATGGCTAGCACGATAAGGCCGAACACGAGACTGATCCCTAGGCCCGTGACGCGGCCGCCCGTCACTTGGTCGACGACCACCGCGCCCGTTCCCGCGAAGACGAGACAGAAGGTCCCGATGGCTTCTGCAAGGAGCTGCGAGCTATCGCTGCGCACGGGCCGTATCCTTCCTGACGAACTCTTCGATCTTCGCCTTGATCTCATCTCGGACGACGCGAGTTTTGGCCAGGCGCTCCTCGTGCGAGCCCTCGAAGCTGGACGGATCCTTGAAGCTCCAATGCATGCGCTCGCGGATCACGCCAGGAAAGAGCGGGCAGCGCTCGGAGCTCGATTCGTCGCAGACCGTGACGACGTATTGGTACATGCGGCCTTGCTTGTAGAGATCGAAGACGCTCTTGGTCTTGGCGTTCGAGATGTCGATGCCGATCTCTTTGAGCGACTCGACGACGATCGAATTGAGCTTGCCGGGCTCGAAGCCCGCGCTTTCCGCCTCGAAATGCTCCCCGTCCAAGTGCCGGAGCAGGGCCTCAGCCATCTGGCTTCTTCCGGAGTTGTGAATGCAGACGAACAGCACCTTGCTCTTGCTCATCGGTCTCTCCCCTGTATCTGCCTAGGCGCATATTATGGTCAAAAAAATCATCAGCAGCGGCGCCGCTTCGCCGTCGCCAGCTTCTTGGCGTCGCTTTTGAGCGCGGGCGCTTCATCCAGGCATGAGCCGACGCAGCCGACCAGGCGTTCATGAAAGGCGTTCTTAGGCTCCGCCAGCGAGTAGTGCCGCCAGAGGCCGTCTCTGCGGTCCTTGACCAGGCCGGCGCGCTTGAGATAGCCGAGGTGCCGCGAGACCTTGGACTGCGGGACAGCGAGAACCTCCGTCAGGTCGCACACGCAAAGTTCCCCTTTGGTCAGCAGGTGCAGTATGCGCAAGCGGGTTTCGTCAGCGAACGCCCGGAAGATTCGGTCAGCGGGAATCATATCTGCTTAGGCAAATATAGCAAACTCGAGAGCTTATGCAGCCGACGAATCCGCCCCGCTTGGCGTTGGTCGACGACGATGACCTGAGCATGACGCGGGTCTTCAACCGCTGCCTTTCCATGTGGGGCTGGGAGGCCGTGGAATGCCACTCCATCGCCGCCGCGTTGGCGGCATTTCCCCAAGGACCGTTCGCCCTCGCCGTCTGCGACGTGGACTTGCCCGACGGCGATGGAATCTCACTGGCGCAGGTGCTCGTGAAGAGGAACCCCTCCCTTTCCGTGCTCATCGTGTCCGGGCTCCCCGATAACCTGGACCGGGCCCGCCGCGGCGGCCTGGCCGCCTGTCTTAGAAAGCCCCTTGAGCTGCCTGAGTTGAAGGCACTGATCGATTCCCCTCGATCCGGCAAGGAGTCGTTGGACCTCGCGTAGCGAGGTGGAGCGGCCGCGGACCGACCCGCCCGGAGCGGCCGTCCGCCTTTCGGCGGACGGCTTCCGGTTTGGCTTTAGGCTAGCGCGAGCCAGCGCGCCGTCTTTTTCAACCTCAAGCGCGCGCGATAGAGCCGCGAGCGCACCGTCCCTTCCGGCAGTCCGAGCTTCTTCGCCGCCTCGGCGTAGGTCATCCCCGCCGCGTCGCACAGCCTGAGGACCTTCCGTTCCGACGCGCGAAGTCCCGACAACGCTCGCCGCACCAGGCAGACCGTCTCCGCGCGCTCCAGGCGCGCGAACAAGTCCTCGTCAGCGCCGGGCAGAGTCTCATGGAGAGCCTCGCCGCTATGGCAGTTGAGAGACAGTCCGACGCGCCGTTCCATGCGTCTACGCGAGTCTCGGAACGCGTTGTGCAGGATGGAGAGGAGCCAGCTATCCACCGACTTCATCGCGTCGTGCTGTTTGCGCGACCTCAGGGCCCGATAGCACGCTTCCTGGACCAACTCGTCCGCTTCGTCCGAGTCCCGGCACAGCCCGAGCGCGAAGCTCCGCGCCTTCGGGTTGCTCCCGTCCAAGTAACCCTTGAGAGCCTCCGTCACGGCATCCGGCTTCACGGCCCGGCCGTTCCCCTTCCCGTCCCGTAAGACGATCTTGCAGGTCTTTTTCATGTCGCACCTCCGCAGCACCCGGAGGGCGAGGGACACGAGGAAGGCCGAACGACGAGGAATAAATGGCGGGACCCCGCCCTGGAGACGGCCCCCGGCGCAGCCGGGCTGGCCGCCTCGCGGCACGCGAGCCGTCCGAAAACTAGGGGCTAGGCGGGGGTTGGGCCAGGTTTTCGGATCGCCGGCGGGGAGGGCCGTTTATGCCGCAGAAGGAGGCCTTCGCTCCTGGAGTCCCGAGAAGCGAGGGGCGACATGAAAAAGACCGAAGAGGAGGAGGCCGGGATGGGAAGGCGTGGAAAAAGCCAAAAAAAAATCTCCGCCGCCGAGCGGTGGAGACGGTGGAGTTCTCGGTCCCTGCCTTCAGCCGGGCAGGGAGGAGCGTCCGCGGACCGGTCCGCGCGCCCCGGCAGGGGCGGAGAAATCCAAGCGGCGGTGGGCGGGGTGGGCGACCTGCTCGTCCACGCCGTCCACGGGCGCGGCGGTCTCCATCGTGCTCTCTAGGTCTTGCGCGATTCCGCGCTCGCGCTCTATACTCGGATGAGCGCAGTTTTTCCCCCAGGAGCTGCTTCGTTCGACAGGAGGCCCGGCGCTCTCGGCGCCGGGCCTCCTCTTTCTAAAGCAGCCCCGCCTTCTTGAAGCTGAAGAAGCGGTCGTCGCCCAGAATCAAGTGGTCCACGAGATCCACTTGATGCAGGCAGGCGAGGAGCAGCAGCTGCCGCGTGGTCCGGCGGTCAGCCTGGCTCGGCCGTAGATCCTGCGACGGGTGGTTGTGCGCGACCACGATGCTGTGCGCGTTGTTGAGGAACGCGCCCTTGAACACCTCTCGCGGGTGAACGATGGAGGCGTCGAGGCTCCCTATCGAGACGAGCTCGCAGCCGGTCAGCCGCCGCCGCGAGTCGAGGTCCAGGCGCCAAAAGTGCTCGCGGTCGAGGCCGCGCGCCAGCGGGCTGAGCACTCGGTAGGCATCCTCGGCCGAGCGGATAAGCTGCCCAAAGCGACGGCCCGTTCGCACCACCCGAAGGCTCGTGATCATCGCATCGCTCCCGCGGCGAGACGCAGCGCGCCGAGGACCAACACGAGCTCGAGGCCGAACGCCGCGAGGAAGGCCGCGGCGAACGACTCGCGACGCATAAAGAGCCGCACGATCCGCTCCGACAGACCATAAGCGACGTCGTCGAACGCGAGCGCGAGGCGGAACGTCGCGGTGGCGATCAGCACTTGGAGGTACGTCAGGACGCCGAAGGAGAGCAGCCAGCCGAGCAGGAGCTCTCGGAAGGCGCGCTGAAGGAACGCGAGCGAGACGAAGTCTCGCGAGCGCGCCCAAAGGGCGGCGAGGATGAGCCAGGCGATGAGCCGCGCGAGCGGCCGCCAGTCCCATTCCTCCCACCGGAAGACGCCGGGGGTGTCCTGTTCCACATAAGGCATACGAACGAGCCGCCCATTTTGTTGC
Organism: Elusimicrobiota bacterium; assembly: GCA_033875325.1. Classification (GTDB taxonomy): domain Bacteria; phylum Elusimicrobiota; class Elusimicrobia; order UBA1565; family UBA9628; genus GWA2-66-18. The sequence goes on from JANRKA010000060.1 coordinate 79,173, forward strand.
GCCGGAGTTCGCGGTCCCTGCCGCAGATCCGGCAGGGAGGAGCGTCCGCGGACCGATCCGCGCCCCGCCAGGGGGCGAACTCCGGGCCTCGGAGTCCCCCCTCCTTCCGCGTTCGACCCGCTCACAAAGGCCCACCCGGTTTCCCGGATGGGCCGAGTCAGCGGGCCTACTTCGCGGCGACCTCCTCTTCCTTCGGCGCCTCGGCCTTCGCGGCCTCCTCCTTCTGGATGCGCTCCCACTCGGAGAGCGCGAACGCGCGCGCCTCCTTGCGGACCTTCTTGACCTCGATGAGGCCGGAGAGGCGCTCATCCATCTCGTAGTGCTGGACCGTGCACAGCCACGCCAGGCGCAGAAGGTCCTTCTCGGACAGCTTCTTGAGCGCCCGCGCCGCGTTCTCGTCGGCCTCCACGCCGACAGCCTCGTAGGCCAACTCCTCGCCGTTCAAGGCGAGCACCACGTCCACGAGGTTCGCCTTCTTGACCGCCTTGAGCGACTTCGCCGCCGCGAGGAACAGCGCCTTGCTCTCGTGGGTCGCGACGAAGTGCGCCTTGGCCCGCTCCTCCTCGGTCATGCCGCGCGGCTCGTCGTCCTTCTCGGCCTTGCGGAGCTTGCCCGCCACGAAGTCCTTGTCGTTGCAGACGAGGACGGCGCTCGGCGACTTGCTTCCGAAGCGGGAGGGCTTGAGCACGGCGAAGCCGAACTTCTCGGGGTCCTTCTTGAGGAGCGCCTTGACCGCCTCGCTCTTCGACTCCTGGGTGCTCAGCACGACGCCCTCGCCGACCTCGCGCGGCATGCCGTGGTCCTGGCCCGCGTAGCCTGCGAACTTGACCCCGCCGAGCTTCTTGCCCGCCGCCTCGCGGAACTCGCGAAGGAACGCGGACGTCTTCTTGGCGAAGCACCCGCCGTCGGTGCACTTGCCCTCCTGCGCACCCTCGAAGAGCACGTCCTGGTTGCCCGTGTTGAACGGGCACAGCGAGCAGGCCATCGCCCCGGCGTACTCCTTGTCCTTCGGGAAGCAGGCCTTCGAGAGGTCCTTCTCCAAGCGCCGCTCGATCTCGTTCTTGAGGTCGTGGATGGTCGGGAGCACGTCGCTCCCGCCGCCCCACTTGGGCGTCAGCGCGAAGGTCGCGAACGTCTCGCGCTTGTCCTCCGGCGCGCGGAGGATTTGGTGGCCGTGCTCGGGCGAGAGCTTGCCCGTCTCGATGGCCTTGACCGCCGCCTTCGGCAGTTCGAGGAGGCGGATGGAGCGCGTGACGTACTTCACGGACTTGTCCACCGCCTGGGCGAGCCCCTCGATGGTGTGCTTGCCCTCGTCCAGGAGGTTCTTGAAGCCGCGCGCCTCCTCGATGGGACCCACGTCCTTACGGTGGAGGTTCTCGAAGACTTGGAGCATCTTCGGGTCCACGCCCTCCTCGTACACGGACGCGGGAATCTCGACGAGGCCCGCCATCTTCGCGGCGCGCACCCGCCGCTCGCCCGCGACGAGCGTGTAGGCGTCCTTGCCATTGCGCAGGACGATGATATTCTGCAGGACGCCTACCTTGGCGACGTTGGCGGCGAGTTCCTTCAACTCGGCGGCGTCGAAGTGCTTGCGCACGTTCTCCGCGACCTCGACCTTGCCAAGCGGCACGTTCATGAGCGTGCGCTCCGGCATCTTCACGGCGACCTTCTCTTTCGTTTCGTTCATCGGTTTCTCCTTGGTTGGTTTTCCGGGCCTGGCCCGGCGCGGAGCCCCGGAGGACGTTCCCCCGGGGCCCCTGGTCGAGTCAGGCCGTGACGGGAACCCCCGAGGCCGTCGCCTTGGCCTTGGCGATGGCCTCCCGCGCCGTCTTGGAGTCGGCGGTGCCGTCGAAGCCGTAGCGCTTGGCGTGTTCCTGGAAGTTCTCCCAGGTCAGGAGCGTCATGTCCTCGGCGTAGGCCGAGCCCATCTCGTGCTCGAAGCCCCAGACCTCGCAACACGGCGCGAACGTCTGAACGTCGCTGATGATGATTCCCGGGAACGCTCCCGTTTGGACGAAGTCGCCCTTCTTGAAGCCCAACGCTTTTCCAGTTTTCATGCGCGTCTCCTGGGGTGCCTGGCTCCGTCCCTCGACTTTCGCGTCAGAGCCTTCGTGCTTCCCGCTTCGCCGCCGAGTCTCGTAGGTCTGGGCCATTTCGCACCTCCACCCGCCCGGAGGGTCGAGGGCCGCGAGGAAGCGCGCCGAAGCGAGGAATAAATGGTGGGCCCCCCGGCAGGGACGCGGCCGGCGGAACGAGCAAGGCTCTGGAGCGGCCGGGGAATCGCCGAGAGGGGTGACCGTTTATGCCGCAGCGCAGGCGGGCTTCACTCCTGCGGCCCGAGAGAAGGTGCGAAATGGACCAGACCGAAGAAGGGAGGCGGTGGAGCGGGAAGTGCCGTGGGCCGTGCAAGGAAAAGAAAAAATCTCCGCCGCCCAGCGGTGGAGATTGTGGAGATCTCGGGGACCCCGCGGCCTTTCGCGTGGGTGGAGCGTCGCGGACCGATCCGCCCCGCAGGGCCGAGATATCCAAGCGGCGGTGGGCGGGGTGGGCAACTCGAAGGGTTGTCCACGCCGTCCACGGTCGCGGCAATATCCACCGCAAAGCAGGGGCCCGTCGGCTCTCGCCGACGGGCCCCGCCCGTCTTTGCGTCAGGGCTCAGACGCGCGGACCGCCCGCGCGTTGGAGCCGTCCTTGCTCTCGTAGCCGCGGTTCATCCACGGCTGGCGCACGATGCAGCGCCACCAATCGGCCTCGGACGGGATGAAGCCGCCGCAGTCCTCCTTGACGTGCTGCTCGCCGATGTAGCGGACGGGGACCTTCGTCCCGCTGCTGTTGGTGATGGTCTTGCCGAACACGCGCTCGGCCTCGAAGATGCCCTCCGCGTGATGGCGCTTGGCCCGGTGCCTGGCCTCGGCCAGGTGGGCCTTGCTCTCGTCGAACCAGTCGTGCACGGCCTGGTAGTCCTCGGGCTGGCCGCCGAAGAGGCGGGCGGAGCTGACGGCGTGATGATAGGTGTGGCTCACAGGGCGTGCTCCGAATACTCGCTCGACTCGATGCGGTAGTTGTGCTCGGCCTTCGCCTCGCCCTCCTTCACGTCCAAGACGATGGTCCCGTAACCGCCTTCGTTGTTGTACCAGTCGATGCCGAGGAACGAGAGGAAGTCCAGGGCGAAGTCGCTGAGCGCCTCCTTGAGCGTCACCGTGGCCTGGTACGGCTTGCGGTCCCATTCCTTCTTCTCGGCGTTGTAGACGCTCTCGAAGCGCTCGACCGTGACGCTCTGCCCGTCCAGGTTTGCGGGCTCCTCCTTGTCGGAGCGGGAGACCTTCTTCACGGCGCGGACTTCCTGGATGTCTCCCGAGTCCCCGCAGCCGTCGTAATCGACCTCGACCCTGACGACTCCGAGCAGCTTGAGCTTCTCGGCCAGCAGACGCCGCCGCTCCTTCAACGCCTCGTGCTCGCGGCTCACGCATTCATTCATGTTCATGGTGTTCTCCTTGGGCTAAGGCGCCCACGGACCGCCCCGGGTCGCCCCAGGGCGGCGGCGTGGACGCCCTACGCCTCCACCTCCTGGGCCGCAGGAAGCGGAGCCGCAGTGGGCTCCGCCTCCGGGCCGGTCGGCCAATACGGCAGACGTGCCGCATGGCCTTCGCAGCGGCGCAGGCCGCCGTGGGGCATGAGCCGCGCGGGCTTGCCGCACTTGCCGCCCGCGTCGTCCATCGGGAAGTCGCAGTAGTGATAGCGGGGCATGGTCGTCCTAGAGCAGCCCGCTGTCGCGGAAGCTGAAGTAGCGCAGGGAAGCACCCTCCCCCTCGCCGATGACGATGTGGTCCGCGACGGGGATGCCGAGGATTTCGCCCGCGCGTTGGAGCCGTCGAGTCGCCTCGCGGTCCTCCGACGAAGGAGCCGGGTCGCCGCTCGGATGGTTGTGCGCCACGACGACCGCCGCGCCGTTGAGCAGGATGGCCGCCCGGAACACTTCGCGCGGATGCACCAAGGACGCGGAGAGCGTCCCGACGCTGACCTCGTTGATGCCGATGGCGCGCCGCCGCGCATCGAGTACCATCAGGCAGAAGTGCTCCTGAGGCGCGTCCCCGATGAACTCGCGGAACAGCCTGGCCGCCTCTCGCGGCTCCGTCACCGACGCCGTCCCCTCTTTGAGGATGGAACCCGTCCGGTCGAGCATCACCCGGTAGAGAGGGACCCTCGAACGCTTCACGGCTTCCGTGGCCGGGGACTTTCCCGCTCCAGGCGCCGTGTCCGTCCTGCCGTCACCGACTTTCACGCAGTTCTTGTTTTTCATAACCACCTCCGACCACCCGAAGGGTCGAAGGCGGCCGAGGAGCGCCGCCGCGGCGAGGAATAAATGGCGGGTCCCCACCTGGCGACCGCCCCGGCGCAGCCGAGCTGGCGGCCGCGAGGATCGCGCTGTCCGGAAATTTGGGGCACGGCGGGGGTTGGGCCGAATTTCCGGATCGTCGGAGGGGATGGCCGTTTATGCCGCAGGCGCGGCGACGCTCACTCCTGGCCGGCTGAGCGAGAGGTGGTTATGAAAAACAAGAACTGCGATGGATGGGCCTGCTCGGACGTTGAGTCCTTTCGTTCAGGACCCCAACGGGGTGGAGCGCCCGCGGACCGACCCGCCGTGGATTAGTCAGGCAGTCCTTGGTAGAATCCTTGTAACATGACGATGAAGCTCTTCAAATCTGAGGCCGGCGTTTTCCAACCGGTTCAGAAGAGGCAGTTCGGCTTCGAGCGGCTCGAGAAGAACCTCGAGGACTGGCTCGGCGCGAATCCCCACTTGCTCGGCGACGACATCCTCCTCATCGGCCGCCAGGTGAAGACGGATCGCGGCGCGTTCATCGATCTTCTCGCTCTTGACCGGCACGGCCGCGTCGTCGTCATCGAGGTGAAGCGCGGGCGCGCTCCCCGCGACACCGTCGCCCAGCTCAACGACTACCTCACCGCGATCAGCGGCTGGTCGGACGGCGAGCTCGCGCGCAAGGCCAACCTCATCCCCTATGATCGCGAGGTCAACAACCTCACCCTCTTTTACGAGCCCGAAGACGACACTTATTACGTCGGAACGAACTGCAAAGTGAAACACACCCGGGTCCTGTCGGGACTCCTCAAGCGAAACAAGCCGGCGATCGAGGCCGCGCTCGGAACGGATCTCCGCTGGGACATGGATAGATGGTGGAGCCTGTCCGAAACGGTGAGCGACGACCCGAGGAAGATCGCCGCCCGGATCAAGGCCTACATCGAGAATCTTTCGCCGTATCTGGACCAAGCCATCCCGGGGAGGGCGGCGACGAACGGCGGGAGCAGCGTGACCAAGACGCAGCTCGACTTCTGGACCGAATTTCTTCGGTGCGCGGAAGATTCGGGCAGCAAGCTCCGATACCCGGAGCCGCGCCCTAAGGGATGGATGACGATCAACACGGGCGGTTTCCTTTACGTCGCGATCGCCACTCAGAACAGGATGACGGTCTATCTGGCCGTCAAGGGGCGCGACCGCAAGAAAAACTTCGATCTCTTAAAGACAGAGCGCGCGGAGATCGACAAGGAGTTCGGCTCGCCGTTGAAGTGGGAAGTGCTTCCTCACCGCAAGGAGAGCCAGATCCAGGTGCACCACGAAGGCAAGCTTCTGGATCGTTCCACTTGGCCGGAAACGCACAAGTGGATGCTGAAGTCTCTTGAGCGGTTCCACACGATCTTCGCGCCGCGCATCAAGCGGCATCAGCTGAAGCCTTAAAAGGCCCAAGTGCCGTTGGGCTCAGGGATGGGCTAGGTGGTATCGGCGGACTTTGTCGAGTTCCTGCGTATAGAACTCGAGCCTATTCAGTTCGACGGAAAGGCTCTTAGTCATCACGCCGAGGCTCTGCGCGAGCTTGAAGAAGCCCAGGCCGGGCTCCATATCCGACTTCCGAACGACGACCACGCTGAGCAGCGGCCGGCCGTTCTCGTGCTCGTAGGTCGAGACCGTGCCGATTTCCCCCGCGAGCTTATTGAAGTTGAACTCATCGTCGCCTGATATCCCGAAGCCGAAGCCCAGCTCGCTGTAGAAGATGATCCCGCGCGAGGACTTGGCGGCCGCGATCATGGCGTCCCGGAGCTGCTTCTGGAAATCCGTCAGCACCGTCTTGCCTGACGCGGAGGTCTTCCTGACGATTTTGATCGTTCGCATAGCCTGATTATAGCGGGCATATCGACCCGTGGCCATGCCTTGCAGGGCGCTTCGGCGGCTTCAGAAGAAGCGGTCGAGCTCGCCATTTAGGCCGTAGGCGCGGCGGAGGTTATCCCTCACGGCCGGAAGGGGTTTGCTCTCGTCCGCTTCGTAGCGAATGACCGTAAACGGCCGGACTTTCAAGGTCCGCGCCAGGTCCTTTAGCTTCAGGCAGCGCCGCATCCGGAAGTTCTTGAGCCAACCTCCGAAGGTGGTCGGAGGGATCAGGAAGTCGTAGGGGTCGCTCGACGCTTCCGGGAATGTCTCCTTGAACCGAGACGCCAGAAATGGGAGAATGCGGCCCAGGACCCAAGGATGGACCTTGCGGGTAGCGTCCCGCTCGAGCTTGGAGATGGCGTTATGGCTCAAGCGGCTCTTGGCGCTAAGGTCTTCGATCGTCAGCCCGAGCCGTCTGCGCATGTAGCGCATCCGGGCGCCGAGAGAGGCCTTAGTAGGGTCGGGAAGAAGGAAATAACGCGGTTTAACGCGCCTTTGGACCCGGAGACTCCTACCAGCTAGGTTCCTTCGGGGACCCCAGATTTGAACGAGGGCCGGGAGAGCGGCGTGAGAGTCTCCGTCGTCGTGCCGGTCCACCGCAACGGCGGCGATTGGCTGCCGCGCATCCTCGCGCGGCTGCGCGAGGTCGAGGGGCTCGAGGTCGTCTGCGCCGGGGACGCCCCGCCCCCTGAGGGGACCGGCGCGCGGTTCGTGAGAGTCGAGGACCCCTCGCGCGGCGCGCGGCTGCAGGCGGGCATCGACGCCTCCTCGTGCCGGACCGTCCTGCTGCATCACCCGCGCAGCCTGCTCCCCGCCGAGGGCCTGCGCTGGCTGGCGGAGGGCGCCGCCGGCGCGCGCTGGGGCGGTTTCACGCACGCCTTCGACTGGGACCATCCGCTGCTGCGTTTCACGAGTTGGTACTCGAACCGGGTGAGGCTGGGGCTGCGCGGCATCGTCTACCTCGACCACTGCGTCTTCTTCGACAGGACGCTGCTCGTCCGTCCCATCCCGCCGGTGGAGATCTTCGAGGACACCGAGCTGTCCTTGATCCTGCGGGAGAGCGGGCCTCCCGCGCTCGCGCCCTTCGTGGCGACGACCTCGGCGGTGCGCTTCCGCGCCAACGGCGTCTGGCGCCAGGCGCTGCTCAATCAGCGCATGAAACTGTCGTACCTGCTGGGGGCCTCCCATCGGCGCATGAACGCGCGTTATGAGCGGGGCCTCGGGCTGAACGCCTAGGCCGCGGCAGCGGCGTCCGGTCGCCGCGCCGCCGGGCCGAAGCTGGCGCAGCGCATGGAGATGGACGCGTATTCCAGCCCCTCGTATTCCCAGCGGACCTCGTCCCTGCCGGCGGCTCCGAGCGCGTAGAGGTACGGGTACCAGTGCTCGGGCGTCGGCACGCTGAGCTCCCCGCCGGGCATGTTCCGCGGGTCGCCGGTCAGGGCGGCGTAGTCCCCCTCTTGCGTCTTGCGCTTGACGTGCGCGTCGAACTCGACGGCCCAGTCGAAGGGACGCGGATGGGCCGACCATTCCATCATGGCCAGGTTGTGGACGACGTTGCCGCTGCCGAGGATGAGGACGCCTTCCTCCCGGAGCGGAGCGAGGCGGCGGCCGAGCTCGAAGTGGTCGGCCGCCGGTCGCCTCGGGTCGATGCTGAGCTGGACCACCGGCACGTCGGCCGCCGGGTACATGTGCCGCAGCACCGACCAAGCGCCGTGGTCGAGGCCCCAGCGCCCGTCGTCGAGCCGCACCTCGGGCGCGGCGACGAGCTCGCGCAGCCTCTCGGCGGTCGCGGGGCTGCCCGGCGCGTCGTAGCGGACCTCGAAGAGCTCCCGCGGGAAGCCGTGGAAGTCGTGGATGGTCCGCGGCTTCTCCATGTGGGTCGCCCAGGCGCCATCGGTCAGCCAATGCGCCGAGACGCAGACGATGGCCTCGGGGCGCCCGATCCTCCGCCCGAGCGCGGCGAGCGTCCGGGTGTAGGCGTTGTCGCGCAGGGCGTGCATGGGGTCGCCGTGTCCGATGAAGACGGCCGGCATCGCGCTCGCCGCGGCATCCATATATGTAACTAGTATAGATACATATAGGCGATCCGTCAAGGGCCTGCCGTCGTTCGCCTCAGGCGGCGCGGTCCAGCAGCCGCTTCAGCCGCTCGCGCAAGGCGGGGCGCTCTCGGCGCAGCCGCTCGCGGGCCGCGGCGAGGACGGCGGCGCGGCCGGGCGCGCGCGGGAGGGTCTTCAGTCGCGCGGCGACGACGGCCCGGTCGTGCAGCGCCCCGAGGGCGTCCTGCAGCCGCGCCAGCTCGCGCGTGGAGAACCGGCCCGCGAGCGGGAGTTCCAACGACTCCTGGAGGTAGCGCAGGCGTTTGGCGGCGACGCGCGTCTTGTGCAGCCGGCGCGCGCCGGAGCGCGGCTCCAGGCGGGCGAGGCGGCGCGTCAGGCGCCGCAGCGCGCGCCGCGCGGCTTTGCGCGCGGTGCGG
>JANRKA010000061.1:0-47205 GCA_033875325.1 Elusimicrobiota bacterium
GGCGCCGCTGCCGTCGCTGGCTCCGCCGCCGCCGCTCGCGCCCGAAGCCGCGCCGGCTCCCGCGCCCGTGCCCGTCCCGGAACCGGCCGTCTCCTTGGCCCCTCCGGCGACCATGACCTTCGCGCAGCCCTTCTCCGCGCCGCCGGTCCCCACGCCCGAAGCCGCGCCTGCGCCGGCTCCCGCGGCCACGCCCGCTCCGTCCTTCGACGACCTCGCGGGCTCCGCGCCGCCGGTGACCATGCAGGTGTCCGGCGGCGCATCCGAAGCGGCGGCGCCCGTCGACGCGGCGTCTCCCAGCGCCGACGCCGTGCTCGCGCGGCTGGCCAAGCCGTCGGCGCCGCCCACGGCTCCGCCGGTCCCTCGCCCTCGCAGTTACAAGGCCTTCTACGTCGCGGGGGCGCTGCTCGTCGTGCTGCTGGCGGGCATCGGCTACATGTTCCGCACGCCCAAGGCCGTCTCGGACCTGACCACGCTCGACGACGGGCGTCCGGGTGTGGGCGCGGAGGACGCGTCGGCTCCCGTCGCCGCGCCGCCGCCGATGCCGGAACCGGCGCCCGCGCCGCCCCCGGCCGCGCCCGAGGCCGCGGCGCCGCAAGCCGACACGCGCACGGCGCTGGACGCGGCCGTGGAGCTCGTGAAGGGTTTCCCTCTCGACGGCGACCGCGGCACGGTCGGGGCGTGGCTCCAGTATTCCTACGCGGCCAGCGCGGACGCGGGACGCGAGGTGTGGAGCGCCAGCGCCAAGGGCGACGACCTCTTCCTCGTCGAGTACCGCGTCGAGCCCGCGCCCGGCTCCTCGAGCCCGGGCGTGTTCTATCTGTTCGAAGCGGACATGGCGCGGCGCTTCATCCTGGCCAAGAACCCCGAGGCGCGGCAGATGCTCGCGGGAGCGCCGCCTCCCGTCGAAACCAAACCCGCCGCGCCCAAGAAACGCTCCAAACCCCGCGCCGCGCCCAAGCCGAAGCCGCGCCCGCGTCCCGAGCCCGAGGAGCCCAAGGAAGTGCCGCTCCTGCCCTTGCCGGGGGAAGGGGAGCTGCGACCGCCCGCCGAGGATGACGGGGCCTTCGGCGCCGACACCGTCGGCGGCGGCATATAAACGCCCTTCGTTCTCTTCTTATTAATAAGTCCTTTCCTGCGAGCGGCCTTGACAAAGGTTGAGCCGGACCCTACCCTATAGGAAGCATGGCCAGCGCGTCACACGCCATCTCATTGGGCCTTTCGAGGCGCCTCGCCGACCTGCTCGTGGAGGAGGCGCTCATCTCCAAGGAGCAGCTCGCCGAGGCGCTCGAGGCGCAGAAACACGGAGGAGAGAAGCTCGGGTCCGTCCTCATCGAGAAGGGCTTCCTCACCGAGGAGAAGCTGCTCCAGTTCCTCGCCGAGAAGACGGGGGTCTCCTACGTCTCGCTGGCCGACATCGGCGAGATCGGGGAGGACGCCATCGCCGCCGTGCCCGAGGCCATCGCCCGGCAGAAGATGCTCATGCCCTTCAACAAGACGAAGGAGCGCCTGACCATCGCCATCGCCGACCCGCTCAACGTGCTCATCCTCGACGACCTCAAGATGCTCACCGGCTGCGAGGTCGTGGCCTGCCTGGCTTCGGAGAGCGAGATCGTCGCGGCGCACGACAAGTACTACAAGCAGGCCACCTCGCAGGAAGTGCTCGAGGAGATCGTCAAGCAGTCCGCCGTCGACGAGGCCGAGGCCGACGCGCTCGAGCACGTCGAGGAGAAGAAGGACGACGGGAACATCGAGAAGGCCGCCGAGGACGCCCCGGTCATCAAGATGACCAACCTCATCCTCGCGGGCGCGGTGAAGGCCAAGGCCTCCGACATCCACATCGAGCCTTACGCCAAGGAGCTGCGGGTGCGCTACCGCATCGACGGCGTGCTCCACGAGCAGCCCTCCCCGCCCAAGAAGTTCGCCGGCGCCATCTCCGCGCGCATCAAGATCATGTCGAACCTCGACATCGCCGAGAAACGCGTGCCCCAGGACGGCCGCATCCGCATCAAGCTCGAGGGCAAGGAGGTCGACATCCGCGTCTCGGTGCTGCCCTGCGCTCCGGGCGAGAAGATCGTCATGCGCATCCTCGACTCCTCGGGCGTGCGCGTCAACATGACGCAGCTCGGCTTCGAGCCCGAGGCCATGGCCATCTTCAAGAAGGCCATGGACGCGCCCTACGGCGTGGCGCTGGTCACCGGCCCCACGGGCTCGGGCAAGTCCACCACGCTCTACTCCGCGCTCGCCAACCTCAACACCCCCGACACCAACATCATGACGGCCGAGGACCCCGTCGAATATCAGCTGCACGGCATCAACCAGGTCGCCGTGCGCGCCGACATCGGCCTGACCTTCGCCGCGGCGCTGCGGTCCTTCCTTCGTCAGGATCCTGACGTGATCATGGTCGGCGAGATCCGCGACCAGGAGACGGCCACCATCGCCATCAACGCGGCGCTGACCGGCCACCTCGTCTTCTCGACCTTGCACACCAACGACACCTCGCAGACCATCACCCGCCTGGGCATGATGGGCGTGGAGCCCTTCCTGGTCAGCGCCGCGCTGCTCATGGTGGAGGCGCAGCGCCTGGCGCGCGCCGCCTGCCCGAAGTGCAAGGAGCCCTACGAGGTGGACAAGGGCGACCTCATCAAGATGGGCGTGCCCGAGGTGCAGATCGCGGACAGCGGCAAGGGCAAGGTCACGCTCTACAAGGGAAAGGGCTGCGAGAACTGCGCCGGCACGGGCTACCGCGGCCGCATCGGCCTCTACGAGGTCATGGAAGTCACGGACGCCATACGCCAGCTCATCTTGGACCGGGCGCCGGCCAAGGCCATCAAGGCGCAGTCGATGCAGCAGGGCATGCTGACCCTGCGCATGTGCGCCATCCGCAAGATGCTCGCGGGCGCCACCACGGTCGAGGAGATGCTGCGCGTGACGATGTCGGACTCGGACGGCTGAGGGAGAGACAATGGTTTCGATGGGTGAGCTGTTCCTTCTCATGCATGAGCGCGGCGCCTCGGACCTGCACCTCACCGTGGGGGCGCCGCCGATGCTGCGCATCGACGGCGTGCTGGTGCCGACCCCCTTCGAGAAGCTCAACCACGACATGACGCAGACGCTGGTCTACTCCCTGCTCAGCGACCAACAGCGGCAGCGCTTCGAGGCCACCAACGAGCTCGACGTGGCCTTCAACCTGCGCGGCATCGGCCGCGTGCGCATGAACGTCTATCGGCAGACCGGCGCCATCGGCGCGGCGGTGCGCTCCATCCCGTCCTCCTTCAAGACCTTCGAGGAGATCGGCCTGCCGCGCGCCATCCATGAGATCATGAAGCTCCCCAAGGGCCTCGTCCTCGTCACGGGCCCCACCGGCTCGGGCAAATCCACGACGCTGGCGAGCATGATCGACTTCATCAACGAGACGCGCTCGGCGCACGTGATGACCATCGAGGACCCCATCGAGTTCGTCCACACGCACAAGAAGTCCATCATCAACCAGCGCGAGGTGGGCCAGGACACCGAGACCTTCGCCGCCGCGTTGCGCCACATCCTGCGCCAGGACCCCAACGTCATCCTCGTCGGCGAGCTGCGCGACCTGGAGACCATCCAGGCGGCCTTGAACATCGCCGAGACCGGCCACCTCGTGCTCGCCACCTTGCACACGACCGACTGCGCCGGCACCATCAACCGCATCATCGACGTCTTCCCCAACCACCAGATCGACCAGGCCCGCATCCAGCTCTCCTTCGTGCTTCAGGCCGTCATCTGCCAGCAGCTGCTGGCGCACGCCTCCGGCGCGGGACGCGTGCTCGCCTGCGAGGCGCTCATCGTCAACTCCGCCATCCGCAACCTCATCCGCGAGCAGAAGGTGGAGCAGATCCAGGTCGCCATCCAGACCGGCGGCAAGGCCGGCATGCAGACCATGAACCAGGCGCTCGCCGAGCTCTATTTCAAGCAGAAGATCTCGTTCCAGGAGGCGATGTCGCACTCCCTGGATCCCGACGACCTGCGCAGGCTGATGCAGCGGCACATGACCCCTGCTCAGTCCGCCTAACGGAGACACCGATGCCCCAATACGCCTACAAAGCCAAAGCCGCCAGCGGCCTCGTGATGGAAGGCACCATCGACGCCAACGAGCAGAAGGGCGCCGTCGAGAAGCTGCGCGCCCAGAAGCTCGTGGTGCTCGAGATCGTCGAGAAGACCGAGAGCCCCCTGGTCAAGATCAAGAAGGCCCTGGGCATGGGCGGCAAGGGCGCCGTCGGCTCCAAGGACCTCGTGCTCTTCTCGCGCCAGCTCTCCACCCTGGTCAGCGCCGGCGTGCCCATCGTGCAGGGCCTGGCGATATTGGAGAGCCAGGCGGAGAACCCGGCGTTCAAAGAGGTTCTCGGCGACGTGAAGTCCGACATCGAGTCCGGCCTCTCCATCTCCGACGCGCTCAAGAAGCACCCGAACGCCTTCCCGGACCTGTACTGCGCCATGGTCAAGGCCGGCGAGCTCGGCGGCATCCTCGACACCATCCTCGAGCGCCTGACCTCCTACCTCGAGAGCTCCGAGGCCCTGAAGGCCAAGGTGAAATCGGCCATGATGTACCCGGCCATCGTGCTCTCCATCTGCGCGCTCGTCACCGTTTTCCTGTTCGTCTTCGTCATCCCGACCTTCAAGAACATCTTCGCCAGCTTCGGCGCCGAGCTGCCGCTGCCCACCCAGCTCGTCATCGGCGTGTCGGACTGGATGAAGGCCCAGTGGTACATCGTCGCGGGCGCGCCGTTCGCCGCCTACAAGGGCTTCCTCAAGTTCTACGCGACCCCCAAGGGACAGAAGTTCGTCGACGCCAAGGTCCTCGACGCCCCCATCTTCGGCCCCATCCTCAAGAAGGTGGCCGTGGCGCGTTTCACGCGCACCCTGGGCACCCTCATCAAGTCCGGCGTGCCCATCATGCAGGCCCTGGAGACCGTCGCCCAGACCGCCGGCAACGTGGTCATCGCCGAAGCCGTCATGTCCACGCGCGAGTCCATCCGCGAGGGCGGCCACCTCTCCGACCCGCTGAAGAAGTCCGGCCTGTTCCCGAACATGGTGACCTCGATGATATCCGTCGGCGAAGAGACCGGCGCGCTCGACATCATGCTCAACAAGATCGCCGACTTCTACGACCAGGAGGTCGACGCCGCCGTGAAGGGCCTGACCTCCATGATCGAGCCCATCGTCATCGTCATCATGGGCATCATCATCGGCACCATCGTCGTCGCGATGTTCATGCCCATGTTCTCCATGGGCGAACTCGCCGGCAACCAAGGCTGAACTGAGAAAGGGGACAGGTACCTAACTCAGTTTTCGGCGCGGTGCGGCCCGAGGAGGGGCTTGTGCTGCGCCGAAAACTGAGTTAGGTACCTGTCCCCTTTCTCAGTTCAGCCGTCGAACAGCTGCTTGCCGCGCAGGAGGCGGTGGTAGGAGACGCCGAAGCGGTGGGCCTCGTCGCGCAGGTGCTGGAGCAGGCGCAGGGCGGGGTCGTCGAGGGTCAGGAGGATGGACTCGGGGCGGCCGGGGACGAAGACTTCCTCGATGCGCTTGGCGAGGCTGGCCAGGGGCAGCTTGAGCTTGAGGTCCTTGAGGGCCGCCGCGGCGGCGCCGAGCTGGCCCTTGCCGCCGTCGATGAGCACGAGGTCCGGCAGCGCCGCCTTCTCCTCCTTCAGGCGCTTGTAGCGGCGGTAGACGGCCTCGTGCATGGACTTGAAGTCGTCGATGCCGGCCGTGTCGCGGATCTTGAAGCGGCGATAATGGTCGCGGTGGGGCTTGCCGCCCATGAAGCAGGTCATGGACGCGACGGTCTGGCGGCCCTGGAAGTGGGAGACGTCGAAACACTCGACGTGGACCGGCGGCTTGTCCAGGCCGAGCGCCTTCTGCAGGGCGGTGACGGCCGTCGTGCCGGCGGTGTGCCGGACCACGTCGTCGGCCGTCACGGCGCGCACGCGGATGCGCTGGCCGATCTGGGAAACGGCCTCGATGTTGTCGCGCAGGACCGCGGCCTTCTCGTACTCCAGGGCGGCGGAGCGGGCCTTCATCTCCGCCTCGAGCTCGTCGCGCAGGTCCTTGTAGCGCCCCTTGAAGAACAGGTCGGCTTTCTCCGCGATGGCCCGGTAGTCGGCTTTGGACACCTTGCCGGCGCACGGCGCGGGGCACTCCCGCGTATGGTAATACAGGCAGGCCTTGATCTTGCGCTCGTCGAGCGGCTTGGCCTGCGAGAACTCCCAGCGGCAAGGCCGCAGGGGGAAGAGCCGTCGCCGCCACAGGTAGCGCAGCAGGGCGCGCACGGGGGTCACCTTCGGGAAGGGGCCGTAGTAGGCGCCTCCGTCGTTGACCTTGCGCCGCGTGGTGTAGAGGCGCGGGAAGTCCTCGCCCAGGCTGAGCTTGAGCCAGGGGTAGCTCTTGTCGTCCTTCCAGACGGCGTTGAAGAAGGGCTGGTGCTCCTTGATGAGGCGCTGCTCGAGGAGCAGCGCCTCGCGCTCGGACTCGCACAAGATGTAGTCCAGGCGGCGGACCAGGGGCATGAGGGCCTGCAGCTTGGGGTCGAGCTTGTTCGGGTTGAAGTAGTGGGAGACCCGCTTGGCCAGGTCGAGGGCCTTGCCGATGTAGAGCAGGTCCCCGGCGGCGTCCCTCATCAGGTAGACGCCCGTGCGGTGGGGGAGGTGGGAGCGGTCGGGCGGGCCGTCCGCGGGGGCTTCCTCGGCCATGAGACAGTCTAGCACTCTCCGACGGGGCCTCGTTGACGCGGCCCCTCGTAAAAAGGTTCAATACCCGACCTATGGCTAAGAAGAAGCAGGCCCGTCACAAGTCGGCGCTCAAGGCCCAGCGCCAGTCCATCAAGAACGCGATCCTGAATCGCTCGATCAAGAAAGACGTCCGCTCCGCCATCCGCGCCGTCATCGACGCCGCCAAGGCCAAGGACGTCAAGAAGGTCTCCGAGTTGACCGCCAAGGCGTCCGCGGTCCTCGACAAGGCGGCCAAACGCGGCACCTTGCACTGGAAGGCCGCGGCGCGCAAGAAGTCCCGCCTCGCCCTCCAGGCCGCCAAGCTCGTCGCCGGCGCGAAGTAAGGCTTTCCAGCTGAACACGAGGCCGCCCGCCCCTCACGGGGCGGGCGGCCGTTTCATGGGCTCGCGTCCCGTCCCTTCGCGGCCGTATTGCTAGAATGACGCCCGCCATGGGACCTTCCCGCCGCAAGGCGCCGGACTACGCGGGCGCCGCAGCCGGGCTGCTCGTGCTCGCGGGCCTGCTGCTCGCGGGCGAGGCGCTGGTGCGCGGGTTCTGGGGGCCGCCGGCGGCCGCCATCGAGGGTCCGGGCTCCGATTTCGACTATTTCCACCTGGAGATCCACGAGCCCTTCTTCGCGCGCACCTGGATGGGCCGCCTGCGCGCGCAACGCTCGCGCGCGAACCCCGAGGAACTCGCCGCGCTCAAGCCGGAGGGCCTGCTGCGCGTGTTCGTCCTCGGCGGCTCCGTGGCGATGCCGCTGGCCGACGAGCAGAAGAGCCGGCTCGGCGAGTTCCTGCGCCGCGCCCTGCCCGGGCGGCGCGTCGAGGTCGTCGGGATGGGGATGGGCGGCTACGACAGCTACCGCGAGTCCCTGCTGCAGCGCGAGGCCCTCGAGCTCGAGCCGGACCTCATCGTGCTCCTGTCGGGCAACAACGAATATACCTCGGGCGCGCCCATCCGCTCGCCGGCGCTGTACCGGCTCAACCGGGCCCTGCGCCGCTCGGCGCTCTACGCCCGCCTCCAGGACCGCCTGTCGCCGCGCCGCCCGGAGCCGCCCGTCAGCCTGGACGACCGGCTGCAGCGCTTCGAGGACAACCTCGAGCTCATGGCGCGGCGCGCGCGCGAGCGCGGCGTGCCCATGCTGCTGTGCACTTTGCCGGTCAACGTCCGCGACGTGGCGCCCGTCTACGCCCAGTACAGCCCGGACCCGGCGTACGTCGAGGCGTGGCTGGCCTACGACGCCGGCGCCCTGAAGGAGGCCAAGGCGCGCTTCGAGGACTTCGTCGCGGCCCACCCGAAGGACGCTCTCGGCGCTTACTGGTTGGCGAAGATCCACGACCGTCTCGGCGACGCGGCCGCGGCGCGCGCGGGTTACCACCGCGCCATCGACCTCGACGACCCGGGCGACCGGTGCTCGCCCCGCCGCAACGCCGTCATCCGGCAGGTCGCGGCGCGCGGCTCGGCGGGGCTCGTGGACCTGGAGGCCGTCTTCACCCGCCGCGTGCCCGACGGCCTCCTGGACAGCCGGCTGTTCAAGGACAACGTCCACTGGTTCGACGAGCTTTATCCCGCGGTGTCGCTGGCCATCGTGAAGGCCGCGCGCGAGCGCGGCTACCTCGCGCCCGCGGAGCAATGGGACGCGTCCTGGATGCCCGCGTTGGAGCGCGAGCTCGCGCGCGCGAAGGTCCCGCGCCCGCGGCTGGCCCAATACGCCGAGGCGGCCTTCTTCGTGGGCGTCACCAACGCCTATCGCGCCCAAGGCATGCGCGAGCCCGCCATCTCCTTCTTCGAGATGGCGCCGCGCCTCGACCCGGGCGCGCCGGCGCGCCTGGCCGCGTCGGCCGATGGCGTGGGCGCGGCCATCCGCGCCAACCCCTGGACCGCTTATTACCGCGAGCGCTTCGAGGCGGGCTGGCCGCACGTCCTTCTGCACGTGGGCGAGGCGTGCCGGCGCATGGGCCTGCGCGAGGACGCGCGGCGGCTGCTGTCGGAGGCCGCGCGGCTGAGGCCCGAGGACCCCGTCGCGCCGTTCGCCCTGGCCCTGCTGAACGGGGACCGCGCGGAGCTGGCGCGCATCGCGGCCGACGCGCGCGAGCCGGTCTTGGCGAACGCGGCGCGGCTGAGCCTGGCGCGGTTGGGCGCGCCGGCGCGCGCGGGGAACGGCCTCAGGCGCTGATCTTGGCGGTGGGCGTGCAGAGCTCGACGACGAGCCGCTCGAGCTCCACGCGCGGGTCCAGCCAGGTCTTCGACTTGAGGTCGGACTCGACCTCGAGGCAGCGGCGCAGGTCGCGGCGCAAACGCTCCTCGGTGACGCGCCCGGCGCGTTGGAAGAAGCCGTTGTCGTAGAAGATGCGCAGCCGCGTCTCGATCTCGCGTTGGGCGACGCCTTGGCGCAGAAGGCGCTTGGCGCGCAGCTGCTTGAGGTAGGCCGCGCGGCAGCGCGACAAAGTGGAGAAGACCACGGCCTCGGGCTTGTCCTCGGCGAAAAGGTCGCGCAGGTAGGCCATGCAGGCCTTCAGGTCGCGTCCCTGGGCGAGTTTCTCGAAGGCCCAAGGGTCGATGTTCTTGCGGTAGCCCAGACAGGCGCCGACGGCCTCCAAGCCGACGGTTTTCTCCTTGCCGGCGAAGAGCAGGGCCTTCTCCAGCTCCTGGACGAGCACGGGCCAGTCCGTCCCCGATTCCTCGACGAGCGCCTCGGCGGCGTCGGCGGACAGTTCCTTGCCCTGGCGCTTGGCCTCCTCGACGAGCCGTCGCACGGCCGCCTCCGGGTCGAGCGGCGCGAAGACGACGACGGCGCCCGCGGCGGAGACGGCGGCGGCGAAGGCGTCCTTCTTGTCGGGGCGGCGGTCGTCCGAGAGCAGGACGAGGGTGGTGGACGGCGAGGGGGACCTCAAGTAGTCCGCGAACACGGCCTTGGCGTCGGCGGTGAGCTTCGGGTTGCGGGCGATGACCAGGCGCCGGTCGGAGAACACCGGCAAGGTCATGGCCTCGGCGACGACGGCCGGGGCCTCTGAGCCCGCGTCGCCCGAGAACTCGCGCAGGTTGAAGTCGTCGGCTTTGAAAGCGGCCTTCAAGCTCTTGAGCGCCTCGGCTTTGGCCGCGGGCTCCTCGCCGAACAGGTAATAGACGGGGCGGAACTTGCCCGTCTTCCATTCACGCGCGAGCTCGTCGGGAGACAGCTCCATGGGGCGCGGCCTAGTAGGGGGTGTTGACGACCGGCTTGAGCGGCTCCTGGGGCTTGGCCACGGGGTCCGTGGAGGGCGCGTCGCCGGTGATGCGCCGCTCCGAGGTGCCGGTGACGGAGCCGAAGCCGTAGACCGTGCGCTTGACGATGGCGCGGGCCAGGATGTCCCAGATCTGCTCGCGCGCCTGCTCCTCGGTGAGCCCGCCGCGCAGGGTGGCGGCCGGGTAGTTGAGCGAGCTCTCGAGGTTGCGTTCCTCCCAGATGACCTGGTTGGCCTTGATGTCCACCATGCTCACGTCCACGAGCACGCGCAGCTTGTAGGCGGTGGGGGCCAAGGTCGAGTCGTACTGGACGGCGGTGAGGATGTAGCGCGTGATGGTGATGGCGACCGCGCCGCTGGCTTCCGACTCGGGCGAGACGGGGTAGCGGCCGTCGCGCAGGAACTCGTCGCGCACGCGCAAGGCGAGCTTGTCCTCGAGGCCGAACTGCTGGCTCTTGTTGACGATGGGGCGGATGGCCAGGCGCTGGATGTTCTGGGGCAGGAGCTGCGGCGTCGGGCGGTAGGCGACGTCGGTGCCGCAGGCCGCCGCGAGCGCGAGGGACACGAGGGGCAGGAGTCGGCGCATCACTCTCATTTTACCACCAGATTGACCAGCTTTTTCGGGACCACGATGGCTTTGACCACCTGTTTGCCGTCGAGGGCCGCCTTGACCTTGGCGTCGGCGAGGGCGGTCTCGCGGACCGCGTCCTGCGGGGCGTCGGCGGCGATGAAGAAGGTGGTCTTGAGCTTGCCGTTGACCTGCACGGCGTATTCGACCGTGGAATCCACGAGATGTTTCGCGTCCCAGGCCGGCCACGGTTGGCGGCAGAGGAGGTCCGCGTGCCCGAGCTTCTCCCACAGCTCTTCGGTGACGTGCGGGGCGAAGGGGTTGAGCAGGACGAGCAGGGTCTCGAGATCGGTCTTGGCCGGCTCCTTCTGCTCGGCGATGGCGTTGCGGTACTCCATGAGGCAGGAGACGGCCGTGTTGAAGCCGAAGGACTCGATGTCCTCGCCGACCTTCTTGATGGTGCGGTGGCGCAGGGCCACGAGGCCGTCTCCGGCCGCGGGCGCGCCGTCGGCGTCGAGGACGAGCGTCCACACCTTCCGCAGGAAGCGGGAGACGCCCTCGATGGAGCGCATGTCCCAGGGCTTGGCCTGCTCGAAGGGCCCCATGAACATCTCATAGAGGCGGAACGCGTCGGCGCCGTAGCGCTTGAGCACCACGTCGGGATTGACCACGTTCTTCTTGGACTTGGACATCTTCTCGACTTGCGACTGCAGCGACTCGCCCGTCGCGGCGTGCACCGCCGCGCCCTTCTCGTCGAACTCGACGTCCTCGTAGGAGTGATAGGCGCCCTTCGAGTCGCGGTGCGAGTACGACAGGATCATGCCTTGGTGACGCAGCTTCTGGAACGGCTCCTTCGTGGAGACGTAGCCGAGGTCGAAGAGCACCTTGTGCCAGAAACGCGCGTAGAGGAGGTGGAGAACGGCGTGTTCGGCCCCGCCGACGTAGCAATCGACCGGCCCCCAGGCCTTCTCGAGCTCCTTGGACCACGCCGCGCCGTCGTTGCGCGGGTCGATGAAGCGCAGGTAGTACCAGCAGGAGCCGGCCCACTGCGGCATCGTGTTGGTCTCGCGTTTGGCCGGGCCGCCGCAGTCGGGGCACTTGGTGTTCACCCAGTCGGCCACGCCGGCCAACGGCGACTCGCCGGTGCCGGAGGGCTTGTAGTCGGAGACCTCGGGCAGGCGCACGGGGAGCTGGTCCTCGGGCACGGGCACGATGCCGCACTTGGCGCAGTGCACGATGGGGATGGGCTCGCCCCAGTAGCGCTGCCGCGAGAACAGCCAGTCGCGCAGCTTGTAGTTGACCCGCGCCTTGCCCAGGTCCTTCTGCTCCAGCCAGGAGACGATCTTCTTCTTGGCGTCGGGCGTGCTCAGCCCGTCGAGGAAATCGCTGTTGACCGCCGTGCCGTCGTCCGTGAAGGGTTTGCCGTCCGCGGGCTCCGCGCCGGCCGGCGCCTTCACCACCTCGACGACGGGGATGCCGTATTTCAGCGCGAACTCGTGGTCGCGCTCGTCGTGGCCGGGCACGGCCATGATGGCGCCCGTGCCGTAGGAGCCGAGCACGTAATCGGCCACCCAGACCGGTATCTTCGCGCCGTTGACGGGGTTCACCGCGAAGCCGCCCGTGAAGACGCCGGTCTTCTCCTTCTGCAGCTCCGTGCGCTCCAGGTCGGACTTGTCGCGCGCCGCCGCGACGTACGCCGCGACGGCGGGCTTGCGGTCCGGGGTCGTCAACTTGTCCACGAGCGGGTGCTCGGGGGCGACGACCATGTAGGTCGCGCCGAACAAGGTGTCGGGCCGCGTGGTGAAGACGCGCAGCTCCTCTCCCGTCTCGGCGCGGAAGGACACCTCCGCGCCCTCCGAGCGGCCGATCCAGTGGCGCTGCATCGAGAGGGTGGATTCGGGCCAATCCAGCCCTTCGAGGTCGGACTCCAGGCGGTCGGCGTACGCCGTGATCTTGAGCACCCACTGGCGCAGGCTCTTGCGCTCGACCTTCGTGCCGCAGCGCTCGCAGGCCCCGTTGAAGACCTCCTCGTTGGCCAGGCCGGTCTTGCAGGAGGGGCAGAAGTTGATGGGCATCGTCGCCTCGTAGGCGAGGCCCTTCTTGAAGAGCTGGAGGAAGATCCACTGGGTCCAGCGGTAATACTCCGGGTCGGTGGTGCCGACCTCGCGGTCCCAGTCGTAGGAGAAGCCCAGGGACTTGATCTGGCGGCGGAAGTTGTCGACGTTGTCCTTGGTGACCTTCGCGGGGTGCGTGCCGGTGGCGATGGCGAAGTTCTCGGCGGGCAGGCCGAACGCGTCCCAGCCCATCGGGTGGAGCACGTCGAAGTCCCGCATCCGCTTGTAGCGGCAGAGGATGTCGGTGGCGGTGTAACCTTCGGGGTGGCCGACGTGCAGGCCGGCGGCGGAGGGGTAGGGGAACATGTCGAGGCAGTAGAACTTCCTGCCGGCGCGGGGCTTCTCGGGGGCCTTGAAGGCGCCGTCCTTCTCCCAACGGGCCTGCCACTTGGCCTCGACTTCGGCGAAAGAGATGTGCTCGGTCTTCATTCTGGGGAGATTATAGCTTTTAGCCCCTGACGGCCGGGACGCGGCGAATGTTAGACTGTGGCGATGGCGCCCGAGAGCCTCACCCGCCGTTTCGCCGGCCGCGACTTCCTCGTGGAGCTGCGCGACGGACAGAGCGCGCAGCTGCGCCGCGCCGACGGCGGCTTCGGGCCGCTGGAGACGGCGCTGTCTTTGGCGTGGGCCAAGGACCCGGCCGCCCTCTCCGAGGCGTTGTGGCGGCGCGAGGACTGGTCCTGGGAGGGTTTCGCGGGCTTCGCGTACGCGGATGGAGGGGACTCGGTCTGCGTCTCGGCCGAGGGCGAGAACGAGGTCTTGAGAGTCGCCGAGTTCGAGGCCGTGGCCGCGGGCTTCGCCCTGGCCGTCCTGGAACGCGAGGCCGCCGCGGGGACCGAGGACTTGGCCCGTCGCTTCAGGGACCTGCTGACGCGCGCCTAGGGCGCGGCGACGGTCAGGCGCAGCAGGCTCTCGCCGTCGCCCAACCGCGCCTCGACGCGGTCTCCGGCGACGACCACGCCCACGCCGGCGGGCGTGCCGGTGTAGAGCAGGTCTCCCGGCTCCACGGGGAAGCGGGCGCAGAGGTAGTCGATGAGGCGCTCCACTCCGACGAGCATCATGCCGGTGGAGCCTTCCTGGCGGGGCGTCCCGTTGACCGCGAGGCTGAAGGACGCGCCGCCGCGGTAGGGGACGAAGTTCCCCACGGCCGCGAAGCCGGGCCGCGCCTTGGCCAAGGTCCAGGGCAGCCCTTGGGACTTCGCCGTCTGCTGGAGGTCGCGCGCGGTGAAATCCACGCCCACGGCCATCTTCAGCTCCGGGCCGAGCGCGACGACCAGCTCGACTTCATGGTCCACGCGCCGGCTGTCGGCGGGCAGGAGGAGAGTCCCTCCGTCGAAGAGCAGGCACGAGGCGGGCTTGATGAACACGAGGGGCGCCTCGGGCACGGCGTGGCCGAGTTCGCGGGCGTGCTCCGCGTAGTTGCGGCCGATGCACCAGATGGTGCCGACGGGGGAGTCCAGGCCCGGAGGCGTCTTCATGGGGCGATCCTCTCCAAGGCGGCGGCGTAGGCCGCGAAGGTCGCGGCGTCGAACAGGACGAAGACGGCCTCTTTGAGCGGACCGCCGCGCGCCAACTCGCCGCCGACCGTGTACAGCGCCACGGGCGCCGCCTTCTCGACGGGGAAACCGAAGGCGCCGGTGGAGAGCGACGGGAAGGTCACGACGGCGCAAACCTTCTCCGCGGCGCGGGCGCAGGCCGACTTGTAGGCGTCCTCGAGCAGCATCTCCTCGCCGCCCGCGTCCTCCCACACGGGGCCCACCGCGTGGATGACCCACTTCACCGGCAGGCGGCCGCCGCCGGTGACGACCGCCGAGCCCGTCGGGCAGCCGCCTCGCGCCCGGTGGGCGGCGAGTTCGGCCGCGAGGCTCGGCCCGCCGGCGCGATGCACGGCCCCGTCCACCCCGCCGCCGACCGACAGCGCCTCGTTGGCCGCGTTGACCAACGCGTCGGCGGCCACCGTGGTGATGTCGCCCTGGAGGAGACGCAGGGTCCCCGGACCGAAGCGCGCGGACGCCTTCATGAGACGAGCGCGCGCGCCCCGTCGAGGAGGGTCTTGGTCATCCGCTCGGAGAAGCGCGCGAGCCTCCCGCGCGCCTCATGCGCCGAGAGCCGGCGCGACAGGCGGGAAGTCTCGTCGTCCGGGTGGGATTCCAGCCAGCGGTCATAATAGGGGAGAGCCTCGGCGTGGCGGCCGTGGTGATGCAGGAAGTCGGCGATGACGCGGTCGCGGTCGAGCAGGCGGCGGTGCGGGTAGGTGGTCGGCACCCCTAGGTCCACGGCCTCGGCGCAGAAGGCCTCGAAACGCTCCAGGCGCACGAGCAGGTCGTTGGTCCCGTCGGCCGTGCGCCAATACGCCTCGCGGCCCGAGTCGTCGGGGACCACGCCGAAGTCCTCCGGGCGCTCGAAGGCGGGGGTGCCGGGGGAGAAGCCGCAGAAGGCGGCCGACGGGTTGACCGTGCCGATGCGGCCCTTGTGACGGCGCAGGAAATCGAGGCTCGCCGCGGCGTTGGCCGCGGTCTCGCCGGGCAGGCCGAACATGAAGTTGTAGGCGCAGCTCAGGCCGGCGCGGTGCGCGTCCTCGACGAGGCGGTCCAGCTCCACGCCCTTGGCGAGCACCTTGCCGCTCTTGAGCATGAGCTCGACGGAGGAGGTCTCCAGCCCGAAGGCGAGGCAGCGGCAGCCGCCGTCGTGGAGGGTCTTGAACACCTCGTAGGTCATCTCCTTGCGGATGACGGCCTGCGACGCCCAGATGAACTTGCGCGGGTGGGCGGCGAAGAGGCGGGCCATGTCGAGCATGCGGCTCATCACCCCGTTGATGAGGCTGTCCATGAAGTCCACCTGGTCGAGCTGCGGGAAACGCTCGAGCTGGTGGAACACCTCGTCGGCCACGCGCCGCGGCGAGAAGCCGCGGTAGGTGCCCCAGTACACCTTCTCGCTGCAGTAGTTGCACTTGTTGGGGCAGCCGCGCGACGCCATGACCGGCAAGGTGGTCTTGCGCTCGTAGAGCGAAGGGTCGAAATCGCCCAGGTCGGCGAAGGGGAGCTCGTCGAGGTCGCGGATGAGCGGGCGGTCGCCGTGGTCCACGACCTTGCCGTCGCGGCCCTGCAGGGTGCCGGGGATGCCGTCCACGCCGCGGCCGGCCTTCACGCGCTCGACGGTCTCCAGGAGGATGAGCTCGCCCTCGCCCTGCGCGACGAGGTCCACGCCCGGCCGCAGCGCCAGGTCGCGGCCGGCCAAGGTCCGGCTGGCATGGGGGCCGCCGAAGATGGTCACGGCGTCGGGGCGGCGGCGCTTGATCTCGCGGGCGTAGTGCAGGGAGACGTGGCTGCAGGAGGAGTAGCAGCTGAAGCCGAACAGGCGCGCGCCGGTGGCGAGCAGGGCCTCGACTTGCGCGTCGATGAGCTCCCGGTGGTCGGCGATGAAGCCCTCGATGCGGCTGCCGGTGCGCCAGAACCAATCCGCCGTGTTGTCGTCCCACAGGTCCATGTAAGGCGGGCGCCGGCGCAGGTGGAACTCGACGTTGAGGTCCAACGGGAGCACGCGGTGGCCCTTGGAGCGCACGAAGGCCGCCAAAGTGGCCAACGACAGCGGCATGGTCTTGATCCCCCAGCCCGGGGTCTGGACGAGCACCAGGTCCGGGGAGACGAAGTTGGCAGGTTCGGTGCGACTCCCGGAGAAGAGGGAGGAAGTCCGCTCCGACGGGAGATTGGGCGGCATGCTCCTCCCACTGTAGCCTCCCGAGCAACGGGTGTCAAGCCGCCCTGAACGGCTTGATTAATCCCGGGGGGGAGGTATACTGTGAAGAGGAGATGCTGAACGCGACCTTCGCCGCCCTGCTCGTCTTGCTCTGCGCTCCCGCCTCCGCGGGGGAGGTGGAGTTGAGCCTGCGCGAGTATTCGGGCCGCATGTACGAGGTGGACGCCCGTTTCGACGTGTCCGCCTCGTCGGCGGTCGTGTGGGAGGTGCTGACGGACTACGAGAACCTCCCCAGCTTCGTCTCCTCGATGCGCAAGAGCCGCGTGCTCGAGACCCGCGAGGACGGCGTGGTCGTCGTGGAGCAGGACGCGGTCGGCGGCTTCTTGTTCCTCGACCGCCAGGTCTCGGTGTGTCTCGACGTCAAGCGCGCGCTCGACCGCCTGAACTTCATCGACACCTGCCGGCGCGACTTCTGGTTCTACGAGGGCGGCTGGGCCACCACCGACACCCTCGACGGCGGGACGCGGGTGAGTTATCGCCTCCAGGCGCAGCCCGACTTCGTGGCCCCCGGCTTCATCGTCAAGCGCGTCATGAACAAGGGCGCGCGCGAGCTGCTCGTGCAGGTGCGCGAGGAGATCCTGCGCCGCGCGGCGCGCCGCTGAGCCCGCGGCGCATGAAGCTGTTCGCCGTCTGCGCGCCCGGCCTGGAGACCTTGCTCGCGGGCGAGCTCGTGGAACTGGGCCTGCTCAAGCCGCGTCTCTTCCTCGGCCCGCCGGCCGAGCCCGGCGGCGTGGCCTTCGAAGGCGGCCATGACGCCCTGCTCGCGGCCAATCGCGGTCTGCGCCTGGCCGAGCGCGTGCTCGCGCGTCTCGAGCCGTTCGCGGCGCCCGACGCGGTCGCGCTGGAGAGCGGGACGGCCGCCGCGCCTTGGGAAGAGTACCTGCGTCCGGGGCGCCCCCTGGTCCTGCGCGCCGAGTGCCGGGCTTCGCGGTTGTCGCGCGAGAAGGGCGTGGCCGAGACGGTGGCGGCCGGCATCGGCGCGCGCCTGGGCGCCGCGCCGCGGCTGGTCACCGCCGACGAGGAGCCGGGCGCGCCCATCGTCTACGCGAGCGTCGTCCGCGACTCCTGCCGCCTGTCCGTGGACACCTCGGGCGAGCCGCTGCACCGCCGCGGCTGGCGCCTGGAGACGGCCAAGGCCCCGCTGCGCGAGACCCTCGCCGCCGGCCTGGTGCGCGCCTCCGGCTGGGACCGCGTCTCGCCGTTCCTGGACCCCTTCTGCGGCTCCGGGACCGTCGCCATCGAGGCGGCGCTGCTGGCGCGGGGGGTGCCGCCGGGAGGACGGCGGAGGTTCGCGTTCCAGGACTGGCCGTCGTACAAGGATGACGGTGTCGGGACGGAGACGGAGCGCGCGGCGGCTTCGCCGCCTCGGGTGTTGGCCAGCGACCGGGACGCGGGGGCGGTGGCCGCGGCGAAGGCCAACGCGGAGCGCGCGGGCGTGGCCGGCGACATCGAGTTCTCGGTGCGCGCCGTCTCCGCCATCGAGCCGCCGCGCGGCCCGGGCTGGGTCGTCACCAACCCGCCCTATGGCGTGCGCGTGAGCGAGGGCAAGGACCTGCGCGACCTTTACGCCGGCCTGGGCAAGGTCCTGCGTTCCAAGTGCGGAGGTTGGCGCGTGAGCCTGCTCACCTCGGACGGGCGCCTGGCGCGCAACGCGGGCTTGAGCCTGGAGCCGGGGCTGAGCACGCTCAACGGCGGCCTCTCCGTGACGGTGTGGAGCGGCCGGGCTTGACAGATCTCTTTTCATGTCCTAATATGTAACAGATATAGTTACTTAATATCGGGAGGCGGACATGAAGAAGCTCGAAGGCAAGGTCGCGTTGGTCACCGGAGGCTCGCGCGGCATCGGCGCGGCCGTCGTCAAGAGGCTGGCGGCGGAAGGCGCCGCGGTCGCGTTCACCTTCGTCAGCGGCGCCGACGCCGCGCAGGCCGTCAAGGCGGAGGTCGAGAAGGCGGGCGGCAAAGCCCTGCCCATCAAGGCCGACGCGTCCGACCGCGCGGCCGTGGCCGCCGCGGTCGAGCAGGCCGCCAAGACTTTCGGACGCCTGGACATCCTCGTCAACAACGCCGGCGTGTTCGTCGGCGGCGCGGTCAACGACCCGAAGGCGGACCTGGCCGCGCTCGACCGCCAGTTCGCCATCAATGTCGCCGCCGTCGCCGCGGGCACGCGCGCCGCGGCGCCCAAGCTCGGCAAGGGCGGACGCGTCATCACCATCGGCTCCGGCGCGGCGGACCGCTCGTTCGCGGGCTTCGCGGACTACTCCGCGACCAAAGCGGCGCTCGGCGGCTACACCCGCGGCTGGGCGCGCGACCTCGGCCCTCAGGGCGTGACGGTCAACCTGGTCCAGCCCGGCCCCATCAACACCGACATGAACCCCGAGAACGGCGACTTCGCGGCCGGGCAGAAGGCGATGACCGCGCTCGGGCGCTACGGCCAACCCGACGAGGTGGCGGCGGCGGTGGCCTTCCTGGCGAGCCCGGAGGCCGGCTACGTCACCGGCGCGACGCTCGACGTGGACGGCGGCTGGGGCGCCTAGCGCTCAGGGCGCGGTCAAGGCGGCCTTGACCGCGGCGGCGAACTGCTCGACGGTGAAGGGCTTGAAGAGGACGAAGGGCGGTCGTTCGCCCAGGCTCCGGCGGATGGTGCCTTCGCCCCGGCCCGTGCACAGGAGGAGGCGGATGTCCTTCGTGCGCGGGTCGGCGCGCAGCGCCTTGTAGAGCGGCTCGTTGTCGTAGGCCGCGGTCGTCAGCGACGCGACGATGAGGGCGGCCGGCAGCTCGGCGGCCAACGCGGGCGCGCGTTCGACGCCGGCGACGACCGGCTCCAAGCCCGCCTCGCGCAGGGTCTCGCTCATGACGAAACGCATGCCGGGGTCGTCCTCGACGAGCAGGACCTTGGTCACGGCGCCTCATCGGCGGCGTCGACCACGACGCGCGCGGGCGGGGCCGTCAGGCGGCCCCGCCAGATGCCCGCGCGCACGGTCGCGGTGGAGTAGAGCCCGGCCGTGTCGTAGACGAAGGGATAGGTCGTGGTCCCCGCGGCGAGGACGGGCGCGCCGCCGTCGAGCGCCTGCTCGAAGCACAACGCCTTGCCCGGGGGGATCTTCACCTGTTCGGTGACGGGCCGGGCCGTCGCCGTGGAGGCGGTGGGCGCGGCGGGCGGGACGCGCAGGCCCGTGACGCGGCCGCGCTGCGCCGGGTCCACGATGAAATCCAGGAAGGCGTTCGTCTTGCCCGCGTTCTGCAGCTCGACGAGGAAGCTCACCGCGTCGCCGGGGGCGTAGGTAGGCCGCAGCGCCCGCGCCCGCGCCCGAAGGCCGCCCACGGCCTTGCCCCAACGCGGGGCGGGAGGCAGGTCCTCGGCCTCGCAGGACGGCGCGCGCTTGAGGGGGTCGGCGGCGCGCGGCTTGAGGCGCGCGTCGAGGTCGAGGAAGGTCAGCGAGAACGGGTCCACGCGCGCCGAGCGCCACTTGACCGCCCAATGCAGGTGGGGCCCGGTGACGCGGCCCGTGGCGCCCACCTTGCCGAGGACCTGTCCCTTCTTGACCTTGTCGCCGGGTTTGACCAGGATGCGCGAGAGGTGGGCGTAGAGCGTGGTGACGCCCAGGCCGTGGTCCACGACGACGGTTTTACCTTGGAAGAACAGGGGCCCCGCGAGCACGACCTTGCCGGCCGCCGGCGCCTTGACCGGCACGCCGGTTTTGGCGCGCAGGTCCGCGCCGGAGTGGGGGGAGCGGGGCTGGCCGTTGAAGACGCGGCGCTCGCCGAAGCGCGAGGAGGTCGCTCCGGGGATGGGCGAGTCGAAGCGGCTCTCGAAGAGACGCTTGGGCTCGCCGCGCGTGAAGAGCTTGTGCAGTCGCGCCGCCTCCGCCTCGGCGCGTTCGGTGTCGGTCTTGGCCGGGGTCACGTATTTGCCCGCGACCTTGAGCTCCTGGACCGGGAAAACGGCCGGCTCGACCTCGAGCAAGCGTTCTTCGACGACGGGTTTGCCGCCTGCGGGCCGCAGCGTGGTCTTCAGAGCGAGCGGGCCGGGTTTGGTCTCGACGTCGAGGCCGGCGAGAGCCAGCCAGGTCCCGGTCGAAGGCGCGGCGAAGAACTCGACCGCGGCGCCCCCGAGCGTCGCCGACGGAGGCAGCTTCGGGTCATGGCCCTCGACGACGAGCAGGAGCATCTCCCCGGGCTTGAGCGCGCGCGACTCCACGCTCAGGCGCGGCGCGGGCGCGGCGAGCGCCGCGGCGGCGAGCAGGAGAGCGGCGGCGTTCATTCGATCATCCTCTTGTGCAGCACGCGGGCCTTGGCGTTGCCCGGGTCGCGGCGCAGCACCTCCTCCAGCTGGGCGGAGGCCTGCTTGAGCCGGCCGCGCTCGTAGTGGAGCTTGGCCAGGTTGAGGCGCGCGTCGAGCTGCCCCGGAGCGACGGCCAGCGACCTTTCCCAGTATTCGGCGGCCCGGTCGAAGGCGCCGAGAGTGTAATGCACGTTGCCGAGGTTGTTCAAGGGGCCCGGCCGGCCCGGGTCGAGGCGCGCCGCCAGCTCGAAGCGGGCGATGGCGCGCTCCCAGGCCCCGTCCTTGGCGTAGAGGTAGGCGAGCGCCTCGGCCGTGTCGGCGGCGTCGGGGCGGCGCCGCAGCTCCTCTTCGAGCGAGCGGATGCGCGCGTCGAGCTCGGGCGAGGAGGCGGCGAACGGCTTCTCCGCGGCGTTGGCGCGCGCGGCGCGCAGGGGCCTGGCGGCGAGCGACGCCCAGGCGAGCAGGGCCGCCGCCGCCAGCGGCAGAGCCGGACGCGGCAGCGGGCGCGCTGGCGTCGCGGCGAGAGCGGCGGCGGCGCCGAGCCACAGGAAGGCGGCGAACGCCGAGACGCCGAAACGCGCGTCCGGCGAGACGGCGGCGCACACGAAGAACACGAGCCCGGCGAGCAGGCCGGCGTCGGCTTCGGAGTATGGCGAGCCGCGGCGACGGGCGATGACCGCGGCGGCCGTCGCCGGGATGAGCAGGAGCAGCCCCAATCCGACGAGGCCCGTCTCGCACAGCGTCTGCAGGTACTCGTTGTGCGCGAAGTTGACGATGACGCGGCCTTCGGGCCAGCGGGCTTTCAGCGCCTCGGAGGCGTAGGCCGGGAATTCCAGGTGGAAGCGTCCCAGGCCCGAGCCGAGCAGGGGCCGCGCCGCGAACAGGCTCCAGGCGTCGCGCCAGATGAGACCGTGCGTCCACTCCCGGCCCGCGGAGAGGGCGGCGCCGGTCGCGGCCAGAGCCGCGGCTCCGGCGACGGCGGCCGCGCGGGCGCGGCCCTCCAGGCGCAGGACGGCCCAGACGGCGCCGGCGGCGAGCAGCCCGAGCGCGGGGCCGCGCGAGCGGGTGGCGAGCAGGCCGGCGACTTGCAGGCCGGCGACGGCGCTCCACAGAGCCCGCGTCCGGCCGGCGGAGCCGAGCGCGAGCGCCGCGGCGACGGGCACGGCCGCGGCCAAGGCCGCGCCGAGGAAGATGGGGTTGCCGAAGCTCCCGGTGGGGCGCTCCAACGCGGCGAAGCCGGGCAGACCCAGGCGCTGAGCCAGCGCGAGGGCCGCGGCGAGGGCGCCGCCCAAGGTCCAGGCCGCGGCGAGCCGGCGGACCCCGGCGGCGTCGAGCGTGCGGCTGGCCGCGAAATAGGCCGCGACGCACAGGCCCAGGCGCGCGGCTTCTCCTTCCGAGGCGGCGCGCTCCGGCGACAGGAGGAAGAACGCGGGGATGGACGCGGCGAGCAGGGCGACGGGCAGGTCCAGCGACGCGCGCCGGGCGTCACCGCGGCGGCGCAGCGCCAGGGCCAACGCCCACAGGCCCGCGACGAGCACGAACGCCTCGACGCCGACGAGCTTCCAACGCACGACCTTGCGGTCCGGGAGGAACCAGTAGGCCGCGGCGGCCGCGCTCCAGCGAAGCGCCGGCGCGTTAGACACGGAGCCGGGCGAGGATGCGGTCTTGGGCGCGGAACATGCGGGCGCGCTCCGCCGGTGAGCCGTCGTCGTGGCCGGCGAGGTGGAGCGCGCCGTGGGCGGCCAAGGTCAGCGCCTCGCGCAGGACGGAGTGGCCGAGCTCGGCGGCCTGGCGGCGCGCCATCCACGCCGACAGGTACACGTCGCCGTAAGGCGACTCGGCGGGCGGGACGCCGGGCACGCGCTCGTGGCGGAAGGCGATGACGTCGGTGTCGTAGTCGTGGCCCAGGTACTCGCGGTTCATCGCCCGCATCTTGGCGCGCGGAAGGACCACGACGGACACTTCCCCGGACGCCCGGCCGCAGGCCAGGCGCACCGCCTCCTCGAAGAGGCGCGGCGCGCGCGCCGCCGCGGGCAGGGCCGAGAGCCCCGCGACGCGCACCGTCAGGCGGACTTCTCGTCCCATTTGTCGTAGGCGCGGATGACGGCGCGCACGAGGGGGTGGCGCATCACGTCGGCGTCGAGCAGCTTGGCGACGCCGATGCCCTCGACGCCCTTGAGGATGTCGATGGCGCGCACCAGGCCCGAGGCGGAGCGGCCGCCGAGGTCGTTCTGGGACACGTCGCCCGTCACCACGGCCTTGGAGCCTTGCCCCATGCGGGTGAGGAACATCTTCATCTGCTCGGGCGTGGTGTTCTGGGCCTCGTCGAGGATCATGAAGGCGTCCTCGAAGGTGCGGCCGCGCATGTAGGCCAAGGGCACGATCTCGATGACGTCGCTCTCGCGCCAGGAGCGGAAGCGCTCGGGGCCGAGCATGGTGTAGAAGCCGTCGTAGAGCGGGCGCAGGTAGGGGTTGACCTTCTCGATGAGGTCGCCGGGCAGGAACCCCAGCTTCTCGCCGGCTTCGACGATGGGGCGCGAGAGGATGATCTTGGACACCTTGCGGCTCTCCAAGGCGCGCAGCGCGCAGGCGACCGCGAGGAAGGTCTTGCCCGTGCCGGCGGGCCCCAGCCCGAAGGTGAGGTCGTGGGACATGACGGCGTCCACGTATTTCTGCTGGTTGGGCGTGCGCGGGCGCACGACGCGTCCCGCGTGCGTGCGGAACAGGCCGTCCTCGGGCAGCGACGGCGAGTCCATGTTCAGCGGCTCGAAGCCGCGCGGGTCGGCGGGCGCGGCGCGTCGGCGCAGGGCGTCGAGCTCCTCGCTGAGGCGCTTGGACGCCTTCTCGACGCGGGCCGAGCTTCCCTTCAAAGTGATGGCGATCTCGCCGGTCGAGCCGTCCTGGCGCAGGAGGATCTCCACGCCGAAGTCGCGCTCGAACTCGCGCAGGCGCGAATCCTGCTCGCCGAGCAGGCGCACGGCTTCCGGCGCGTCCTTGAGTCGGATCTGGCGCGTGGTCATGAGGGTCCTATTCTAGCGATTAGTTAAGCTGGGGGACAGGCACCCAGCTTAACACGGTCTGACAAAACGGCTGCCATGCGGCGTGTTAAGCTGGGTGCCTGTCCCCCAGCTTAACGGGCGAGGCCGAGGCGGTCGCCGAGGGCGCGGCAGGCGTCTTTGGCGGCGGAGGGGGCGGCGTCGGCGGCGGAGAGAGCGCGCGACCAGCGGTCCTGGGCGTCGCGCAGGCGCCAGGCGCCGCGCAGCAGCCCAGCCGCCCACAGGGCGTCGAGCCAGCGCGTGGCGCTCGACAGGACGGCGGGAGAGGAGTCGGCGATGACGGCCTCGAGCTTGGCGTGCAGGCGCTCCTCGAGCTCGCCGACCCAGGGAAGCTGCTCGACCAGGAAGGCGCGGCCGGCCGCCTGCTCGAGCAGGTCGAGCACGAGGTCGTCGCCCGTCGCGCCCCGGCGCAGCGCCATGATGGCGTCGGTCCAGCGCTTCAAGAACAACGCGCGGTCGGGGCTGAGGGCGCCTTCGGTGGAGAGGGCGCGGAACAGCTCGCCGCGCTCGTCGACGAGGACCGCGTCGAGGCCTTGCGCGGCCCCGAAGCGGCCGTCGAGGGAGGAGCGGAAGTCGTCGTCGCTCAGGCGCAGGAAATCACCGCCCAGCGCGGCCGAATCGAGCGTGCCGGCGGAGGCGGGCTGCAGCCACACGGCGAAGTCGAGCCGGTCGGCGCGGTGGACGATGGCCCACCACCGGCCCTGCTCCCGCGTGCCCGGCCGCGTCACCGTGACCAGGCGCGTGGACACCGTCGGACGACGCCCGCCGGCAGCGGCTTTGTCGCCCTCCCAGGCCGGTCCCAGCTCGAAGGCGAGCGCGGGCAGCGGCGCGCCGGTCCAGCCGAGGTGGGCGAGCACGGCCGCGTGCGCGGCCGCGCGCTCGAGCGTCACGCGCCGCGAGACCACCAGCGCTCGCCAGACCTTCGCCCCGTCGCCGGCGTCCTTGAGGTTGGAGAGACAAGCGGCCAGGCGGCCGACCAGGGCGGGCTCGGGGTCCTCGCCCAGGGCGCGCGCCAGGTCGCAGGCGCGCGCGGCGCTCTGCAGCACGAGGACGGTCTCCACGCCCGAGATGTCGTCGAAGAACCAGCCGCATGAGGTGAACATCGCCAGCCGCTCGCGCTGCAGCAGGAGCAGGCGCAGGGCGCGGGAGCGCTCGGCTTCGAGCAAGGTCCGCTTGGCCAGGCCATCGAGCAGGTGGTCCTGCTCCACGGGGTCGGCGGTCCGCCACAACCGCCAGGACGCGTCGCGCGCGGCCCAGGGGTCGTCGAAGAAGGCGAGCGCCTCGTCCTCGTAGAAAACGTCGAGCCGGTGGGCGAGGCGGTCGAGGGCCTCGCGCAGGGGCGCGCGCCAACCCTGTTTCCAGTCCGGCAGGTGGGCGGAGCGGCAGCCGCAGTCGCGCTCCCAGCGGCCCAGGCCGTGTTCGCAGCTCCAAGCCGTGCGCTGCTTGACGCGGCACTCGCGCGGCGGGGGGAACAAGGCGAGGAAGCGGGCGGGAGTGGTCGGCGTGACGCCCTCGGACTCGAGCAGGTCGAGGGTCAGCGCGAGCACGCGCTCGGCGCCGGGGTGATGATGGCCGTAGAACTCGCCGTCGGAGGCCACGCTCGCGAGCTGGGCGGATTTGCCCGGTATGAGACGGGCCAACACGGCGGCCGAGAAGGCCTCGGCGCTCGCCACGGTCTCGCCCGTGACCACGCCGCGCGAGAGGCGGTGGTGGTAGAAGACCACGGCCAGACTGCGCGAGGACGAATACGGCGAGCGCCACAGGTACGGCGCCTTGGGGTCGAGCGTTTCGACCGAGGCCGGCGCCCAGTCGCCGCCGGCCGGCCGCGCGGCTTCGGCCTGCGTGGGACACAGGATGGTGAACTCGACGCCTTCGGCCGCGAGCACGTCGAGCGTCTCGTCGTCCACCGCGGTCTCGGGCAGCCACATCCCTTGCGCCTTGCGGCCGAAGCGGGCCTCGAAGTCGGCCAACCCCCAGCGCACGAGGGTCTCCTTGTCGCGGCGGGAGCACAGCGGCAGGATGCAGTGGAAATAGGGCTGGGCGATGGCCGCGCCCGGGCCGCCGTCGGCCCGCGACGCGAGGTCGGCCTCGAGGATGCGGGCGTAGAGCGACGGCCGCTCGCGCTCCAGCCAGTCGAGCAAGGTGGGCCCGGCGTTGAAGGAGAGGCGCCGCAGCGTGTCCACCTGGGCGATGACGCGCCCATCGGAACCCGCCTTGACGCCGAGGGTCAGCGGCCCGTAACTTTCCTCGGAGATGCGAGCGTTCCAGTCATGGTACGGGAACGCGGAATCCTCCCGCTCGACCATGCCCAGCCACGGGTTCTCCCGCGGCGGCTGATAGAGATGGGCGTGGACGCAGACGTGCCTATGCGTCATGAGAGGAGCCGCCGGTAGGGCTCGGCCAGCGTCTTGTAGAGGTGTCGCGCCCCGAGCGCTCGCGCGGTCATGAAGGCGATGAGCGAGCCGAGCATGATGGGGAGGAGCATGTCATGGTGACCCGTCATCTCGAAGATGATGACGAAGGCGGTGATGGGCGCCTGGATGGTGCCCGAGAGGAAGGCGGCCATGCCGATCATGGCGCAGGAGCCCGTCGGCGATGAGAGGAACTCGCCGATGGAGGTACCAAGCGCCGCGCCGATGGAGAGGCTGGGCGCGAAGACGCCGCCGGCGACGCCCGACCAGTAGGTGAGCAGGGTCGCGCCGAGCTTTGCGAAGGGGAAGACGACGACCCACTTCCCGTCGTCGCCGCGCAGCAGGGCCTGGGCGGCCTCGTTGCCGGGGCCCAACACGTTCGTGCCGGCGGCCGCGGCCAGGGCCACGAGGCCGAGGGCGAGGAGGACGGTGCGCATCCGGCCGCCGCCGGAGAGCACGCGATGGCCGCGCAGGAGGGACTCGCTGAAGAAGGACCCCAGCAGCCCTCCGGCGATGCCGATGAAGACCACGGAGGTCAGCTCGACGGGCGCCGGCTTGGCGAGGCGGCCGAAGTAAAGGTATTCGCCGGTGAAGTGTTTCGCGGTGACCGCGGCGACGACGATGGAGATGACGACGAAGTCCTTGATGCTGGAGAAGTAGTCGACGGTCAGCTCCTCGACCGCGAAGGTCACGCCGGCCAAGGGGGTGTTGAAGGCCGCCGCGAGCCCCGCCGAGCCGCCGGCGACGATCGCGGAGCGCAGGTCGAGGTTCAGGCCGAGATAGCGGCGCGCCAGGACGATGACCCCGAGGAACAGGCAGGTCGCCA
The DNA here is from genome assembly GCA_033875325.1 of Elusimicrobiota bacterium. Taxonomy (GTDB): domain Bacteria; phylum Elusimicrobiota; class Elusimicrobia; order UBA1565; family UBA9628; genus GWA2-66-18. The sequence goes on from JANRKA010000061.1 coordinate 26,978, forward strand.
CGTGCACGGTGGGCCCCTCGCGGCCGGTGGAGGCGCCCGCCCAGACCACGGCATAAAGCGCGAGCACCTTGACCGCCATGGTGCGCAGGGAAGTCAGGGGCGCCAGGGCCTCCTCGGTGGCGGGGGTCAGGTGTTGAGCGGCGAAGACGGCTTGAGGGATGCCGGTGCCGGCGGCGAAGGGCGCGACGCGGCGGATCAGCTCGACGCTGAGGAGGAAGACGGCCGGCACGACCAGGGCGAGCCAGGCCCCCAGCCGCGCCGGGTCCAGGCGCGCGGCGGCCGCGAGTTCGAAACCGCGCATGAAGAGCACGCAGCCCAGCCCCGTGAGCGCGGCCGCGGCGAGATACACCAGCAAGGTCAGCCCGTAGCGGTGGCGGATGGCCAGGCCCGTGAGCTCGGAGAGGCGCCTCATCAGCGCGGCAGCGTCTCGCCGCGGGGCACGACGACGAGGCCGGAGGGGTCCACGAAATGCTTCTGCGCGTCGAGGTCGCGGTCGAAGCCGAGCTTGAGCTTGGCCGGGATCTCGTTGAAGCGGTCCACGATGACCCGCTTGAGGTGGGCGTCGGCGCGGACCTTGCAGAAGTCCATGATGATGGAGTCCTCGATGACCGCGCCGTCGTGGACGTGCACGCCGCGGCCGAGGATGGAGTTCTTGATGGTGGCGTTGCGCACGAAGCAGCCGTCACCGATGATGGCGTTCTGCAGCTTGCCGTCGATGATCTTGGCGGGCGGGCCGTCGTAGCGGCCGGAATGGATGAACCAGCGGCGGTTGTTGAGGTTGAGCTTGGGGCGGGCGCCCAGGATGTCCATGTTCGCCTCGTAGAAGCTCGACAGCGTCCCCACGTCGCGCCAGTACGACGCCTCCTCGTAGGCCTTGATGCCGGGCAGGACGTTGGTGGAGAAGTCGTAGGCGAAGAGTTTGTGCGACTTGACCATCGAGGGCAGGAGGTTCTTGCCGAAATCGAGGTCCGCGGCGTCCTTGTGCTGGTTCTTGAGCAGGTCCACGAGGACGTCGCGGTCGAAGACGTAGTTGCCCATGGAGGCCAGCGCGTGCCCGGGGTTGCCGGGCATGGACTTGGCCGTCGGCGGCTTCTCGATGAAGGCGGTGATGCGGCCCTTGGCGTCGGTGTCGAGGATGCCGAAGGAGGAGACGGATTTCAGCGGCACCGGGATGGTGGCCACCGTGCAGTGCGCGCCGTTCTCCACGTGGGCGTGGATCATCTGGCCGACGTCCATGCGGTAGACGTGGTCGGCGCCGAAGACGACGACGAGGTCGGGGTCGAAGTCGTGGATCAGGTTCAGGTTCTGCCGCACCGCGTCGGCGGTCCCGCGGTACCACATCGTGCCGATGCGCATCTGCGGGGGCACGACGGTGATGAACTGGTCGCGCGTGAGGCCCGCCGTGCGCCAGTTGGCGCGCAGGTACTCGATGAGGCTCTGCGACATGTACTGGACGAGGACGTAGATGGACTGCACGCCCGAGTTGACCAGGTTGGAGAGCACGAAGTCGACGATGCGGTATTTCCCGCCGAAAGGCACGGCCGGCTTGGACCGCTCGTGCGTCAGGGGATGGAGGCGCTCGCCTTTGCCGCCGGCCAGCACGATGGCCAGGACGCGTTTGGTGGGCGCGGGCCCGCTCTTAATCGGCATAAGGATCCTCCCCGAAGTCGCCGTCCTCGGGCTGCCGGCGGCGCGAGCGCGGCTCGTCCTCGTCGTCGGGCAGCGCGCGGCCCTGCAGCTCGCGGGCGCGCCGCTCGAGCGCGGGGCGGTCGGGCTCCTGCTTGTGGCGCGCCGCGCCCTTGAGGTCGGCCTCGTCGAGCACGAGCACGGGGCGTTTCTCCTCGGCGCCGGCGTTGATCTGGGTGAACTCGGCCGTGGTGATGCCGGTGGAGACGCGCACGGGCAGGTAGCTGTTCCCTTTATAGGAAAGCAGGGACGCGGTGGGCACGAAGAGGACGTTTTTCTTGGTCTCGGCCGCGACGATGCCTTCCCATTCCGTGCCCGGGTCGAAGTAGCGGTCGGGCGAGAGCTCCAAAGTGAAGGTGCCGCCCGGGTCGACCTTCTGCCCTTGGACGTCGAGCACGAAGCGGGCGACGCGCCCGGAGAACTTCTTGGACGGGTCCTTCACGGCCCAGAAGGTCAGCGGCTGTCCGTCGCGCACCCAGTGCGAATCCTCGGGGCGCACGCGCGCGACCAGCTGCAGGGAGCGCGCGGCCTCGAACATGACGGTCTGCGGCTTCACCCAGGTCTTGGCCTTGGCGAACACCTTGAGCACGAAACAGGTGCTCGGGCAGCGGATGGGCGTCGGCCGGTACACGCGCTGCCAGCGGTCTTCGAGGATGTCCTTGTCCTGCGTCCCGCGCGCGTCGAGGATGGCGGCCAGCTCCTTGTGCGCCATGAACGCGAGGGTCTGGTCGGCGCCGCGCCAGCTGTAGGACGAGGTCAGGACCGTCTCGATGCGGCCGTCGATGGTGGACTTGAGGCGGAACACGTCGGCGGGCACGACCGTGCCCGTCACCTTCACGCGGACCTCCAGGTCGCCGCGTCGCACGGCCTCGACCGCGGGCTCCCCGGAGGCGGGGAGCGCGGCCAGCGCCAGCGCCGCGGCGAGCGGGAGCCTCATCGCGACGCCGCGGGCTCCGGGAGCGACGCCTTCTGGGCGGTCAGCGACGCGTTCTCGCCGCGCCAGCCGTGGCGCAGGAAGGATTCCCAGGTCCAAGGCATCTTCTCCTGGAAGAGCTTGGCCATGGCCTCGCCGTACTTCTGGATCTCGAGCTGAGCGTGGCCGTCGGCGCGCAAGGCGACGAAGTTCATGAGGCTGCGGGCGTTGACGGTCCAGTAGAACTCGGTGTAGAGGTTGACGGGCAGGATCATGCGCGCCATCTCGCGGGCGACTCCGGCCTCGAGCATCTTCTTGTAGGCCGCGACCATCGAGTCGACCTGGCCCTTGAACAACGCGTGCATGGCGTCCTGGTCGAGCGTCCCGGCCGACACCGAGCCCTGCTTGTTCTTCTTGTCCTGGGCGCGCCAGGATTCGGGGAAGTAGTAGTAGTCCTTGGCCTCGGTGTAGCGGAAGGACATCTCGTTGTAGGCCGCGAAGCGGTGGCGGAACCACTGCCGGGCGACGAAGATGGGCGCGCTGACGTGGACCTTGAACAGGGCGTGCTCGAAGGGCGTCATGTGGGAGTGCTTGAGCAGGTAGTCGATGAGCTTCTTGTCGGCCTCGGCGCCCTTGGACTTGCCGGCGTAGGAGACGCGCGCGGCGTCCACGACGCCCTGGTCTCCGCCCATGAAGTCCACCAGGCGCACGAAGCCTTTGTCGAGAACGCGGGTCGCGTCGGGGGGGATGTGGTCGTTCATGGGGAGCCTCCGGGAGAGGGGATTTTCGACAGGATAGCAGATTGCGCGGCGCGCGGCGGAGGGGGCGTCGTCGTCAGGGGCGGCGCATCGTCTCGGCGCCGCCGGCGGAGTCTTTGTAGCGCCTGCCGTCGGGCAGCTTGGACGCGGCGGCCGCCGCGGACCGGATCCACTCGAGCAGCCGCGCGTCGCCGAGCACGCCCTGCCCGTCCCAGCGATAAGCCGTGCTGCCCGCGGACTGGCGCAGCAGGTGCTCCAGCCGGCGGCCGTCGGGGGCGAGCGGCACGGCGACGATGCCGCCGGTGACGGCCAGCTCGCTGAGCTTGGCCTTGAGGCTCTCTCGGTCCTTGTCGCGTTGGCCCGAGCGCACCCCGTCGCGCACCGGGACGGCGGCGGCGCGCGCGAAGCCGCCCTTGGCGCGGACCTGCTCGGCGACGGCGTCGGCGGCGGCTTGCCAGGACTTCAGCGCCTTGTCGGAGCGCGGCCCCTGGCCCACGAGCAGGACGGTGTCGCGCCGCGGGTCGCGCGACAGCTTGCGCGCGCGGTCGGCGAGGATGGCGGCCAGCAAAGGGGACTGGTCGAGCGTGGCGGTCATCACGATGGGCGAGGCGCTCTTGACGCGCTTGAGCCAGCGCGGCCGCGCGGTCTCGAGCACGAGGGAGGACTTCATCCCGCCGGAGAGCCGCTCGGAGTCCGCGTCGGGGCGGTCCTCCGCGGGCTGCTCGCGCACGCCCAGGAGGAAACGCGCCTCCTGCGTGACCGGCGACTCGGAGAGGGGCTCCAATGACACGGCGACGATCTTTCCCGGGCGCTGTCGCTCGAGCTTGTCCACGGCTTTCTGCACGGCCACGGGGTCCGCGGCGCCGGCGACGCTCTCGACGGCCATGCCCTTGAGCTGGGCGCGCAGGGCGGCGAGGTCCTTCTTCCAGCCCGAGCCGGCGTCGGAGGCGAGCAGGAGCAGGCCGTAGGACGGCTTGGGCTCGGCGCGCTCCCCGAAGCCGGCCGCGGCCGCCGGGCCGGCGGCCAGGAGGGCGGCGAGGAGGACGCCGCTCACGAGGGCTTGGGCGTGTTCTTGCGCAGCGCCGCGTCGAGCCGCTCGCGCAGCTCGTCGATGCTCACGGGCTTGGGCACGAAGTCGTCCCCGCCGGAGAGCGCCGCGCTGGTCTTGTCGTGGCGCGAGTCGCGCGCGGTCAGGAACAGGATGGGCACGCGGCGCCCGCCCTTGCGCTCCGCGGCGCGCATCTTCTGGCAGGCCGTCAGGCCGTCGAGCACGGGCATCATCACGTCCATGAGCACGAGGTCGGGCGGGGCGGCCTTGAACGCGTCGAGGCCCTCCTGGCCGTCGCAGGCCAGCTCGACGTCGTAGCCCAGGCGCGCGAGCTGGGTCGAGAGGATCTCGCGGATGGACGAATCGTCGTCGACGACGAGTATCTTCCGGCGGCCGGTCACAGGTCGAAGATCCACACCGAGGTCTGGTCCGCCGCGCCGCGCACGGCGACGGCGAGCTCCTTGCGGCCCTCGGTCTCGACGACGGCCATGCCTTGTCCGGCGCCGGAGAGCTCCGCCTTCCACGCGGTCTCCAAGGCCAGGCCGTTCCAGCGCTTGCTGTGCAGCTCGCCGCGGTTGAAGACGCCGAAGGGGCTGGCCAGGCCGCCGAGGGCGGCGAAATTGCGCACGACGAACAGCGCTTCCAGGCCGGCGTCGCCGTAGTGGGCGAGCATGGGAGGGTTGAACTCGTGCAGCTTGTCATGCCAGCGCACGCGCACCGGCGTCTGGCCGTAGTCGCCGTCGGGCGAACGCCAGTAGCTCTTCTTGTTGAGTTGGACGCGCAGGCCGTGGGTCGTCGTGAGATAGATGAACGAAGGCTGATCGGAGACCTTCAGCCCGGTGACGCTGAAAGCCCAGTCCGCGCGCGGGTAGGACAGGCGCGGGGACCCCTGGGCGTAGCGGCCGTCCTGGTAGGCGAGCGGGTACATCGTGCCGAGGGGGAAGGTCTTGTCGTCGGTGATCTGCTGGGTGACGAGGACCTTGGCCCCCGCCGGGTCCTGCTGGGCGCGGACCAGGTAGGAGAGCTCGGCGGCCACGAGCCACTTGCCGGCCTCCAATTGATAAACCTTCGTCTCGAAGCGCTTGAAGGTGTCGTCGTAATACGAGACGAAGAGCTCGTCGCCGGGCTCACCGTCGAGGTTGGCGGCCTCCAACCCGAGGATCTTCACGTTCGTCCCGGGCAGGGAGGTCTCGGCCAGCGGCTTGGCGTCGGCGGGCGGGTAGGCGTAGAGGTTGACGGCGTTGTCGGAGGCCAGGACGACCTGGGGCTTGCCCGTCGAGTCGAAGTCTCCGATGGCCATGGCGTTGGCCGCGTAAGGAACGGAGGGGCCGCGCAGGCGGGGGGCGCGGGTCTCCGTCTCGCCGGCGCGGGCCGGCGCCGGCGCAGGGGCCGGGGCGGGCAGGGCGGCGCCCAGGCGCGCGCGTTGTCCGGCTTTGACCGCGGCCGCGTCGGCGGCGGCGACGGCGCCGATGGAGAACTTCTCGGCGACGGAAGTGATGGCGCCCGCGGCGATGGTCTTCTCCGCGCGGCCCAGGGAGGCCCCGGTGACGGGGTGCTTGAGCTCCTCTCCTTCCTCATAGATGGTGAAGGGCCGCTTCTCCGCGGCACCGTCCTTGGCCGTCAGGTCGAGGTAGACGGTCGCTCCCTCGGCTTTGACGACGTAACCCGAAGGGTCGGCGGCCGCGGCGGGAAGGCTCAGCAGGAGGAGAAGGAAGGTGTTCATCGGGTCGAGACTATCATATTGGCGTCGCGGCCGTCGCGCTTGCCCGGGACCGCCTCCCCGGCTATACTGCGGGTGATGGGGTCCCCGCTCTGCGTCGCGCTCCTGCTCGCCGCGGCCGTCCCGGCGGGCGCGCTGGACGGGGACTTCCTCGTCTGCCGGCAGCGCGTCGACTGCGCCTCGACTCCCACGGATTCGGTGCCGAAGGGGTCCTTCCTCATCGCGTTCCAGGACGCCGACTTCACGGGTCCCTACGCGTGGATCGCGGCGGAGAAGACGCGCGTCGTGGAGTCGGTCAACCAGCTCCTGCGCCACTACGGGTTCCCCATCGTCGCCCGGGAGGTCCCCCGCGCGCGCGTCGACGAGCTGCGCCGCCGGCCCGACGCGGACGTGGTGCTCAAATACCGGGGCAACTCCTTCCTCGGCGTGGTGGGCGTCCAGGGCATGAGCGCTCACATGGGGGGCACCTCCATCCGGGGCGTGGAGAGCGGCCCGGACCTCGGCGTCGGCCTGTACGGGCCGACGCGACATCCCGGCCGGCAGGTGCACGCTTCCGACTTGGAGCTCATCGAGGTGGTCCCGGTGATGGCGATGGCCGACCCGGCGACGAGCGCGGCCCGCAAACGCGCCATGCTCGCCTGGGTGCTCATGCACGAGTTCGCCCATGCCGCCAACCACCGCATGCTCGGCACGGTCGCATCGGGCGACCCGGCGGAGGGGCTCAAGGCGCGCTGCGTCATCCCATGGCGCTCCGCCTACGACAAGACGGACGCGTTGGTCCGCGCGCTCGGCGTGTCGCGGCGGACCGGCCATATGGAGGCGGGGCTGCTGGCCGCCGGCGGGGACCACCGCGGGAACCGTGACGACGCCTACGGCGGCGGCGCGCACTCCGTCAACGCCTGCCTCAAGGACCCGCGGCTGCCGGCCGCGCTCATCGACGACCTCGGCGCCTTGGCCAAGAGCGGCCGGCTCTGCGGACCGCGCGACGGCGAGGTCGAGGGCCATCCCGCCTCCGATTACTTCGACCTGCCGGCCCTCAACCGCGCGGCCATCACCCGCTACCTCGCGAAGATGTCGGCCGTCTCGTGTTACGCCGGCTGCTACTACGAGGTGATGAAGCCTGAGGCGGCGATGAAGGCGATGGGCCACGACCCGGCGGCCGACATGACCGCGGCCGCGCAGCTGGCCGCGCCTCGTCCGCCGGCGCGCGCGCCGCTGCTGGAAGAGGACCCGCGGCGCGACCCGTGGTGGGCGCGGGTCAATCGCCGCTGCCTCGCCGCCGGGCGCTGAGCCGCCGCGCGTCCTATGCTACGATAGCCGCCTCATGCCCGCCTCGTATCCCGCCCCGAAGACCGGCACCGCGCAGGACCTCATGCGCGTCATCACGCGGGCCTACGAGGCGAAGCTCGACCGCGAGGGCACCGTGCTGCCCCACAAGAGCGAGCGCGGCCGCCGTTGGCTCGAGCCCGTGGCGCGGCTCTTCGGCATCGCCGTCGCGACGGTGCTGAGCGTCCTGCCCGCCGAGCTCTACGTCGCCTTCCACGACAGGCTTTATCGCGGCCTCGCGGGCGGCCGCGTCTACCCGTTCGACGCGTCCTCGCCGGCCGTGCGTCACGCCGTCGAGCTGGCGGCTCGCCTGGCGGCCGAGACGGGCCGCGAGCCGGCGCTCATCGCGGTCATCTCCCACCCACCGGTGATGGGCGAGCTCAAGCACCTCAACTTCGAGCTGGTGCGCCACGCGACGCTGGCCCTGCGCGCCGTGCGCGGCCGCCCCTGCCGCCCGCGCCTGGTCGTCGCGGTGGACCCGTTCGCGCTCGACACCACGAGCCTGCTCGAGGAGGGCGTCTACGCCGGCTACATGGGCACGCTGCACCTCGGCCTCGACCGTCTCGCGTTGGGCCGCGGCCACCTGGGCCCGTCGCTGACGCCGCGCACCGCCTGGCACGCGATGCCCTGGCGCATGCTCAAGCTGCTCGGCGACGGGGGCGAGGCCGGCATCGTCCTGTCGGGCGGCGTCCCCGAGACCGGCCGCGTGCTCTACGGAGCCCGCGAGTGGGTGCGCGAGGCCCGCGCCGCCGCCCGCGGATTGGTCACCCCCGCCGAGGCCGGCGAGCGCCTGGAGCGCGAGCCGGGTTTCCGCGCCTTCGTCGACGGCGCCGGCGTGCCGCTGCCTGAGGGGCCGTGGCGCCGGCTGGAGGGCTGGCTGATGGCCGCGGCCGTGGGCCTGGCCCCCGGCGGCGCCCGCGAGACGGCCGCGCGCGTGCTGGAGCTGCTGCGCGTGCCCGCGTCGGCCCGGCCGGCCCTGCTCACCGGCCTGGAGTTCGACCTCAGCCGCGAGACGCCGCGCCGCCTGCGGCTGTTCCGAGCGCTCGCCGGCCGGGTGACGCGTCGGCGCCCGCTGATCATCATCCCCATCGTGCACTCCGTCTCGCCGCTGGGCGTCGAGGTCCGCGAGGCGTGGTCCTGGGAGTCGGCGGGACGCGGCCGGGTGAAGGCCGGGAGCGCGGGCGAGGCGTCGCGCGAGGACGCGGTGGACGCGCACGCCCGCCGGCTGGTGGAGGGGAACTTCTCGTGAGCTCGAACGTGTACCGCGACGTGGGGTCGCTCAAGGGCTTCTCCCTCAAGAACTGCCCGCCGATGGCGGAGCCGTCGGCCGTCCTGCTCTGCCCGCCGGACCACTACCAGGTCCTCTCGGTCAAGAACCCGTACATGAGCGGCCAGGTCGGCGCGGTGGACCGCGAGAAGGCCCGCCGCCAGTGGGAAGAGCTGTGCGCGGCGTTCACCGGCGCCGGCATGCCCGTGGAGCTCATCGAGCCCACGCCCGGGCTCGAGGACATGGTCTTCTCCGCCAACTCGTCTTTGGCGGGCACGCGGCCCGACGGCGAGAAGGTCGCGGTGTTGTCCTCGATGCGGCACGCGTCGCGCCGGCGCGAGGTGGAGGCGTTCGAGGCCTGGTACCGCGCGCGCGGCTACCGCGTGGTCAAGCTCAAAGGCGCGGAATCGTCCACCTTCGAAGGCTCCGGAGACGCGGTGTGGCATCCCGGCAAGCGCCTGTTGTGGGGCGGGTACGGCTTCCGCTCCGACCCCGAGGTGTTCGAGCAGGTGGCCGAGGCCTTCAAGACCCCCGTCATCCTCCTCAAGCTCGTCAACGAGCGTTTCTACCACCTCGACACCTGCTTCTGTCCGCTGACGCCCGAGTCGGTGCTCATCTACCCCTCGGCATTCGACGCCGCGAGCCTGGAGCTCATCCTCAAGATCTTCCCCGTCGTGGTCACCGCCGCGGAGTCCGACGCCGTAGTCAAGATGGCGTGCAACGCCGCCGTCGTGCGCTCGCGCACGGCCATCATCCAGACGGGCGCCGCCGCGTCCATCGGGCACATGAAGGCCCTCGGCCTCGAGGTGGTGGAGACCGACACCTCCGAGTTCATCAAGTCGGGCGGCAGCGTCTACTGCATGAAGCAGTTCCTGTTCGAATGAGCGCGGGCGTCCTGCTCCTGGCTCCGCTGCTGGCCGCCGCCGCCGTCGTCGAGGACCGGGGGCTCTCGAAGGAGGCCCGCGGGCGCGTCGAGCGGGCGTCCGAGGTCCTGCGCCTCTCAGCCGCCTATCGGCGCCTCGAGGCCTCCGTCGCCCACCTGCCGCGCCGCGAGACGCGCGCCTCGGGCCTGCCCGGCGCCGTGGACGCGACGGGCGCGGACGCGCCGGTGCTGCTCTTCGACGCCGCGCGCTGGCGCGCGCTGCCGGAGCGGGAGGCGCAGGCGCAGCTGGCGGTCGCGCTCGCGCGCGCGGAGCTGGCCTTCCCCCTGCCCGTGGTCGAGGCCGAACAGGCCGCGTGGCAGACCGCGCTGCGCGTCCTCGTCGAGGCCGCGGCCGAGGACGAGGCTCTCTCCCGCGCGCTCGACGCGGCCTACCGCGCCGCGCCGCCGCTGGTCGCCGAAGCCATGACGAAGCACCGTCCCGGCGCGGCGCCATGGGAGCTCGGCGAGGTGCCCCCGCTGCGCCTGCCCGCCGCGTACCTGGCGCGCGCCGGGCTCTACCTGAGCCTCTTCGAGAAGGACCCGGCGCGTTTCCACAAGGCCGTGGAGGACGGCACCCCCTGGCCCGCCGGCGCCGTGCGCCTGGCCGAGCTCGAGGACCTCTTCGCCCTGCGCGCCCGCGACATCGCCGCGCTCAAGTCCCCGCCGACGGGCGCCTACGCCGAGCTGGGCGGCCGCCGCTACCCCGTCGCCCTGGTCCGCGCCGCCTTCCGCGTGCGCGGCACCGGCGAGGTGGAGCGCCTGCGCGAGTCCCTGGCCGCCTTCGAGACCTCCGGCGCCGGCGAGCTGCGCGACTCCTTCGCGCGCTGGCGGCGCGGCGCGCGTTAGCGGTTCCCTTCGCGCAGCGCGTGCCGCGGGTCGATCGGCGTCCGGCGAGGCGCGCCGGAATCGATGATGATCTGACGCCGGTCGCCGTCGCGCGTCGCGCGCTCGTACCAGGCTGAAAACGACCTCAGCGAGTCCACCGTGCCTTGCCAGGCATCCGCCAGGGCGACTTGCACACGACGCTGCGCGTCGGCTGCGGCGGCCTCCCGGGCCGCTTCGCGCTGTTCAGGAGGCAGGCGCGACATGAGCTCTCTTTGCGCCAGGATCGCGCGCCTCATCCCGTCGATGTCGCGCGCGGTGCGCGAGACGGACGCGCCGATGTCCCGATAGGTGCGCGGACGTATCGCGGAGCGCCCTATCTCGACGACCGCGTCCACGCCGTCACCGAGGGCGCGGTGAGCCGTCCAGCCCGCGTCATCCCGTAGGTAGCCCAGACCGAGTCCGGCGCGTTCGAGATTCAGCCCCGCCCCGAGAGGGACCAGCGCGGCGGCGAGAGGCCCGGAATCGCGGACGCCTTGCCGCCCGCCGATCCGTCGCCTTACCAAGGCGTCATCAGTTGCGACGGCGACGGCGGCCGCGTCCTGTCCCAGCCAGCGTTGCCGCGCCTCGGCGAACTCGAGATAATCCGCTTCGTGCGCGGTCAGCGTCGCGCGCTCTCGCGCCACCGCAGCTTCATAGGCGCGGCGGGCCATGCCGAAGTCCAACGGGTGGGCCGATTCTGCGGCCAAGCGCAGTCTCTCGATGCGCGGGCTCCTGAGGCGTTCCTCCAGCGGGGCGAGTCTGTCCGCTCGGGCCTGGAGAGTCGCCGTCCTCGCCTCGGCGTCCCGTATCTGCGGCTCGTACTCCCGGCGCAGCGCCTGGCGATAGCGACGTTCGGCGCCAGGGCGATCGGGGGAATCGAGAGGCACGGCGCGCAATTCTTCGAGTCGTTCCTGCGACAGGTCCCGCGCTCGGGTGACGGCGCGCTCTCTGGCGGCTTGTTGACGACGCTCCTGCTCGATGGGGGCCATCAGTCCGGCCAAGACCTGCTGGCAGGATGTGATGGGCGCCAACGGGACGGGGATGAGACTGCGGGCATGGGCGTGAGATGCCAGGTAGTCCTCGGCGGCCAAAGTCGCTTCGCCCGACAGCGCGGCGGCTCGCGCGGCCAGGTCGGGGCGCTTCGTTCGGACGATGCTGGCGGCAGCGCGGAAATAGGCGTGTTCGACGGCGAGCGCGCGGGCGCGCATAGGGGCGGCTCCCGGCTGCGAGAGCAGGCGTTCGACTCGCAGGAGAGCGCGCAGCGCGTCCTCGTCGATCACCATCTGCTCATGCCGCTCCGGGAGCCAGCTCGCCGATTGGTCGGCAGCGAGATACATCCCATTGTGATGGCCGAGGCGGATGCCGCAGAAGAGCGGGGACGCGGCGACGCCCGTAAAAACGCAGGTGGCGATGGCACGGTCTCCATCGTCGCGGAAATCGAGTCCGCGCAGTTCCGCGCAATAGGCGGCCCGTTCGTTCGGAGCCAACGGGCCGGTGCGCGGCGCGTCTTCGCCCGACGCGAGACCTCGCGCCGTTACGGTCAGAGCGAGCGAGAACAACAGCGAAAGACTGGTGTGCATGTGCATGGGGAGTATAACCCCCGGATCCATCCCGCGCGAGTGCCTACCTGCAACGGCGAAATCGTGCTCCGCGGCGGCCAGGCCCCTCGGCAAGGCCGCCGCGGAGATCGTGGAGGGAGGCGGAGAGCGTCAGGGCGGTGACCCCGAGCTTCGATCCGCGTCCCGGCTTCGTCATCGTTCACCTCCGTGCGTCTGGGTTGCGTCTGCACCAAGGTTAGCCGGAACGCGGGTCCGGCGGGAGGGGCCTCGGACCCGGCCGCGGGGGAGTCGGGGAGTCCAGAAGCGGCCGCGTCCATCCGGCGCAAGAGTGTGAAGCGCGCGTTCACCTTCCCGACGCGCGTAGGGATGTGTTAGACTCGCCGTCATGAAGATCCTCGACGAGTTCAAGGAATTCGCGGTCAAAGGCAACGTGGTGGACATGGCCGTCGGCGTCATCATCGGCGGCGCCTTCGGCAAGATCGTCTCCTCCTTCCTCAACGACGTCATGATGCCGCCGCTGGGCCTGTTGGGCGGCAACGCGGACTTCACCGACTACAAACTGACGCTCAAAGCCGCCGACGGCGCCGCCAAAGCCGTGACCGTCAACTACGGCGCGTTCCTGACCGTGGTCTTGGACTTCGCGATCATGGCGTTCGCCGTGTTCATGCTCGTGAAGGCCATCAACTCCTTGAAGAAGACCCAACCCGCGCCGCCGCCCGCGCCGACCGAGAAGCAGTGCGCGGAGTGCCTGCTCAACATCCCTCTCAAAGCCAAGCGCTGCGGGCACTGCTCGCAGCCCCAACCCGCCTCATAAAGGAAGAACCCATGAAGAACCTCCTCCTGCCCGCCGTCGTGCTCGCTTCGCTCTCCGGCTGCTGCATGGTCGGCATCGGTTCCGGCAGCGCCGCCGCGCCCGCGCCCGTGCCGGCTCCCGCGCCCGTCGCCGCCGCGCCCGCGCCCAAGCCTGAGCCCGCTCCCGCCCCGGCCGCTCCCGCCGACGACGACAAAGACGGCGTGGTCAACGAGAAGGACCGCTGCCCGACCTCCCCGGCCGGCTCCGCGGTCAACGATTTCGGCTGCCCCAAGGGCGAGAAGGTCAGCATCGCGCTCAACGTCCAGTTCGACACGGGCAAGTCCGTGGTCAAGCCGGACTACGACGACCAGTTGAGGAAGGTCGCCGACTTCCTCAAGACCTATCCCGACTCCAGCGCGGAGATCGAGGGGCACACCGACTCGATGGGCTCCGCGGCGTCCAACACCGCGCTGTCGCAGCGCCGCGCCGACGCGGTGCGTCAGGCGCTCGTGGACCGCTTCGGGGCCGACGCCGGCCGCTTGAGCGCGAAGGGTTACGGCCCGGACAAGCCCGTCGCCGACAACGCGACGGCCGAGGGCCGCGCGCAGAACCGCCGCGTCATCGCGACCTTCTCCGCGACGAAGAACTGACGGCCTTGAAAGCCGGCGGCGCGCGCGTTATACTGAGGGCATGAGGCTCCTGCGTCTGTTGTCGCTCCTCGTCCTGTCGGCCGGGTTGGCGTCGCCGGCTTTCGCCCAGGACGAGGCGCCCAAGCCCAAGCCGAAGAAGAAGCCCGCCAAGACCTACGACTACGACCGCTCGAAGTACAAGTCGCGGGAGTTGGCCGAAGGCGAGATAAAGACCTACCGGTTCAACGAGAAAGGCGAGGCCGTCGTGCCCGGCGCCAAGAAGAAGAAGGCTCCGGCGAAGGGCAAGTCCAAGCTCGAGCCGCCGGAAGAGGCGCCCGTCGAGCGCGGCTGCTCCGAAGCGAAGCCCTGCAAGAGCCCGGACGAGGCGGACGCCCTCTAGGGCGTCCGCGCCGCGATGCGCCTGGAGAGCCTGCGTTGGCCGCTGTTCGCCGCGGCCGTGTTGTTGGGCCTGAAGATCCTCTTCCGTTACGACCCGGTGTCCCTCTCCTTGGGTCTGGCCTGCGCGGCCTGCTGGTACGTCCTCTCCCGGCGCAAAGCCTGGTCGCTCGACCGCGACCGGTTGTCCCGCTGATTCAGAAGCCGAGGGCGCGGGAGACGGGCAGAGGGCACTCCTGCTGGGGCAGGTGTCCGCAGTCCGGGATGAGCTCGAGGCGGGCGCCGGGGATGAGTTTGGCCATGCGCGTGGCCATCGAGGCGGGCACGACGCGGTCGGCCTCGCCCCACAAGATGACGGTGGGAGCGCGGATGGCGCGCGCGCGCCGGTCGAGCACGTCCTCCAGCCGGAAGGCCGCGTAGACTTCCTTGATGGGGCGCGCCTTCATGGAGTCCACGACGGCCTGCCAGGCGCGCGACGGCACGGCGCGCGGCTTGGCGTAGGCGCGCCCGACGAAGTCCTTGAGCGTGGCCACGGTCGGGTCGGACAGTATCTTCGCCGTCTGCAGCAGGAGCCCCGAGTCGTCGTAGAGGCCGGCGGCGTTGACGAGGACGAGTTCCTCGACGCCTTCGGGCCATTGCAGGGCGAGCTCGGCCGAGATCCACCCGCCGAGGCTGTTGCCCGCGACGGTCCACTTCGGGCAGCGCGAGGCGAGCGCGTCCTTGAGGGCGCGCGCCTGCTCGGGGACGCCGTAGCCCGCGGGAGTCGCGGGAGCGACCGAGTCTCCGGTGCCCGGGAGGTCCAGGGCGAGCACGCGCGTGCCCGCCGGGGGCGGGGGGACGCCCAGGCCCAGCATGACCTTGTCCCAGGTCAGCGACGAGTCGCCCATGCCGTGCACGAGGGCCACGCAGCGGCAAGGCGCGCCGGCGACGCAGTCGTCGCGCTCCAGGCCCGCGAGGGTGGCGGCGCGCACGGCGCGCACGCCGCCGCGGCGCAAGGCGAGCTTGCGCAGGGCGACGCTGGTCTCGAAGGGGAAGAACGCGACCGCGGCGGCGAAGGCGCCCGCGCCCGAGACGGCGACGGCGGCGGCGACGACCGCCGCGACTTTCAGCCCGCGCATGAGGGAGATGGTATCATAGCGCCGTGGACTGGTCCCCGTTCGTCGTCTGCCCGCCCGAGCAGGAGGCCCCGCGTCCGCGCGGCTTCACGACGCCCGAGGGCCTGGGCGACCGGCTGCGCGTGGCCGCCTTCGCCGAGAAACAGGCCGAGGCGGCGTTCCACCGGGCCGCCGAGCGCTTCGAGGACGCGCCGCCCGCTCTGCGCGAGGCATGGCGGCGCATCGGGACCGAGGAAGGCCGCCACCTCGGGATGATCCTCGAGCGCATGGAGCAGCTCGGCGTGGCCGTGGACGGCCGTCCCGTGTCGGACCGGCTGTGGCGCTCGCTGGAGGCCTGCGGCTCGGCGGCGGAGTTCGTCGCCAAGATGCGCGCCGCCGAGGAGCGCGGCAGGACGGCGGAGGAGAGCTTCCGCCGCAGCCTCGCCCAGCGCGACCCCGCCACCGCGGAGCTGTTCGGCCGCATCGCCGACGACGAGGCCGAACATTTGCGCGTGGCCGACGGATTCGCTATCCTGCCGAAATGACCCCCGCCACGACCTCTTCCCGCGACGTCGTCGCCGACATCCGCCGCAAGGCCGCCGCGCTCAACAAGCGCATCGTGCTGCCCGAAGGCGAGGAGAAACGCACCATCAAGGCGGCCGCGTTCCTTAAAAAGAACGCCCTGTGCGTCCCCGTCCTGCTCGGGCGCGCCGAGACGGTCAAGAAGGTGGCCGCCGAGAACGGAGCGGACCTGACGGGCGTCTCCGTCGTGGACCCCGCGACCGACGCGAAACTCGCCGACTACGCCAAGCAGTACTTCGAGCTGCGCAAGCACAAGGGCATCGACGAGGCGCAGGCGCTGGAGGCCTGCAAGGACCCCATGGTCTTCGGGACCATGATGCTCCACAACGACCACGTCGACGGCTTCCTCTCCGGCGCCGACCACGCCACGGCCGACACCATCCGTCCCGCCCTGCAGATCATCAAGCCCGCGCCCGGCGTGCGCGCCATCTCCAGCTTCTTCATCATGATCTTCCCCGACAAGAAGCTGGGCGACGACGGCATCCTCATCATGGGCGACTGCGCCATCAACATCGACCCGGTCCCCGTGAAGCTCGCCTCCATCGGCATCTCCTCGGCGCGCATGGCCAAGGTCCTGTGCGGCCTGGACCCCCGCATCGCGTTCCTGTCCTTCTCCACGAACGGCTCCGCGCAGCATGAACTCGTGGACGCGGTGAAGGACGCCGTGCGCATCGCCCGCGAGAAGGCGCCCGACCTGCCCATCGACGGCGAGATGCAGGCCGACGCCGCGCTCGTGCCCGAGATCGGCCAGCGCAAGTTCCCGGGCTCCCAGGTGGCCGGCCGAGCCAACGTCCTGGTGTTCCCGGACCTGCAGAGCGCCAACATCGGCTACAAGCTGGTCCAGCGCCTGACGGGCGCCGAAGCCCTCGGCCCCATCCTGCAGGGCTTCGCCAAGCCGGTCAACGACCTCTCCCGCGGCGCCAGCGTCGACGACATCGTCAACCTGGCCTGCGTGACCGCCCTGCAGTCCGACCCGTCGCTGCGCTGAGCGGGCGTCGGACACCCGCGCCGCAGTCGATGTGAAGGCAAGCTTCACATCAGGGTCCCATGTGGCACGAGTGGTTTCAGGAGCCGCGTCCCTAAGCGCCTGAAGGTCCTACGCCCCTGCCGGCGCGCCGCGGCCGCGGCTACACTCAGGGCATGAGCTACCCGGCCACGAAGCACCAGCGCAAAGACCTCCTCGTCGCGATCCTCGCGGCGCATCTCCTTTCCCTGGGCGTCAGCCCGGCGTCGGCTGCCGGCGCCCCCGTGCGCGTCGTCCCCGGCGCCGTCGTGGGGCGCTACGTCCCTCCGGCTTTCGCGCCCGTGAGCCCGGTCCTGGCCGGAAGCCTGTCCCGGCTCGCCCTCTCCTACGGCGTCGTGGCCGGCCACCCGGAGCTGGCGGCGCTCGCCGCCATCCGTCCGGATTCGCCGTTGGACCTGGCCGCGCTGGCGCCTTTGGCCGCCGCGCTCGAGACCGCGCGCCCCGGCTTCGCCGCGGACCTGGAGCAGGGACTGGCGGCCGCCGAGCCGGCGCGGCTGGAGTCGCTGCGCGCGGAGGTGTTCGCGGCCATCGCCGCGGCCGCCCCGCAGGCCGAGCTCGAGGTGCAGCGCCGCGTGGGCGAGATACAGGCCCAATGGCGCGTCGGCGCCCTCAAATCCCATCAACTGGAGGAGGCGGCCCAGGAGCTCTCCGCTTTCGCTTATTACGGCAAGGGCGCCCGCGACGCCGCGGGGCTCGCCCGCGCCTTCGCGCGGCAGGTCGTCCGCGAGACGGCCGGCGTCCGCGGGGCCCGCGCCCGCCACGCGGCGCGCCGCGCCGCGCTGACCGCCCAGGAGATGCGCGAGATGGGCGGGCGCGCCCGGGCGGCCATCGAGGAGCAGGAGGACGCCGCCTTCACCGCCGAGGACAAAGCCCTGGCCGCTCAGGCCGCGCGCTCCGGCGCCATCGCCGACCCCTATACCGCCATGACCGCCCGCGAAGACGACGGCGTCATCACCGCCGCGCAAGCCGCGGCCGCCTGGCGCGCCTCCAATGCCGGCAGGGCCTCCGACGCGCCGCTGCCCATCAACGCCTCTCTCGGCGGTCTCATCGAGAGCGCCAAGCGCGACCCCGAAGCCGCTCCCGGCCTCGCGAGCCGTCTCAAACGGCTGAGCAAGGCCGTGACCGGCGGCAAGAAGGTCGAGCGCGTCGAGTTCGAACAGGTCGCCGCGGCCATCGAGACGCGGCAGATACCCAAGCAGGTGCTCGAGCGCCTCATCGACACGCCGGGCGTGCGCACCCAGGTGCTGGCGCCCATCGTGTCGGCGCTGGCCCCGCGCGGAGAGCCGAAGCTGTCCCAATACACCGACGCGATGCGCGTCGCCGGAAAAGCCATGGCGATGTTCTACGGCGTGGGCATCGCGCTGGTCGCCGCGGCGTTCCTGGCCGTCGCCTTTTTCCACGCCGGCGCGTTGGCCACGGCGCCGTTGGTCGTCGCCGGCGTCGCGCTCGCTTTCGTGGGGATGAACTTCGGGCCCGCCATGGAGCGCGCGCGCATCGAGCGCGCCGCCAAGGAGGGGCCCGAGGCGCTGCTCACCGAGCTCAAGCGCTCGGTTCCTTATTTCGCGGCGGCCTTCGCCAAGCCCATCGGCGTGCGGGAAGGCTACACGCTGGAGGAGCACACGCTCATGGTGATGCGCCAGCACCAGCGCTACCTCAAGACCGACGACTCGGCCGTCCTTCTGACCCTGGCGCTGCACGACGTCGGCGACACGGAGATATCCACCGAAGGCATGCCGGCCTCCGAGGAGAAGGCCGCGCGTGAAGCGCTGCAGCACGAGCGGACCGTCGCGGTCATCAAGGACTACATGGGCGCCCTGGGCTACCCCACCGGCTCCATCGCGCGCTCCGTGGCGACCGTGAGCGTGGACCTCGGGGCGTACCTGAACCCGGCGCGCGGCGCGACGCTCGAGCAGACGGTGGCCGCCGTGCGCGCGGGCGCCCGGGCCTCCGGCCTCTCGACGCGCGAGTTCTTCCTCAGTCACGCCCTGCCGTATTACATGTCCGACGCCGCCGCCTACACCCGCGACGCGGGCGGCTTCGCCTCGCTGGACTCGCTCTTCGTCTTCGACCGCGCGGCGGGGCGTCTCGCCTTCTCCGCGGCCGCGCGCGAGCGCATGATCCCGCTGGTCGGCCGTCTCATGGCCGAGACGGAGAACTTCGTGGACCTGTTCAGCCGGCAGAGCAGCATCGACGAGTGGATGAGCGCCGCCGTCTATGGCGCGCTCGGCGGCGCTACGCCGGATCTGAGCGTGCGCGAGCAACTTGTGGTCGCCGCCTTCTCGGGTTTCCGCGAGGACGCCGCCATCGTGCGCCGCTCCTTCGAAGCCGCCAACCCCGACAAAGGCCCGGGCACGCCCATGGCGAGACTGGCGCGCGAGACGCATCAGGCCTATCTGGCGAGCGTCGTCACCCGCGCGGATGGCACGCCCAACCCCGACCATATCGGATACACCCAGGCCGTGCACGACGCGCTCTTCCTCCTGGTGCAGCGCGGCGAGCTCAGCGTCAAGGGCAAGCCCTTGACCGTCGAGCAGTTCGAGCAGTGGAACCAGAAGTACAAGTTCAAGCTCTCCGACGTCGCGGAGAGCGCCCGCGAGGGCTTCCAGGCCGACATCGCCATGGCCATCGGCCGCCCGATGACCGAGACCATGGTCATCAACACCGTGGCCGGCGAGTGGGACGACCTGTCGCGCATCCAGCCTCGCGGCCCGGCCGCGGGCGAGTGGCTGTCGCGACGCGGCGACTACCTGTACGGCCTTCAGGCCGAGTCCGTCGCGGCCATCATCTCGGCGCTGCACGACCCCGTCCTTCTCGCCCGTCTCGGCAGCCGCAGCCGCGCCGAGCGGCGCCAGGCCGCGGTGGAGTTGATGCGCATCGTCAACGTCGCCTGGCGCGGCAACAACGCCTGGCTGGGGCGCGAATCGGCGCTGCTGAGCAGGCCTTTCGACTCGCTCGAGAACGGCGGCATCGGTATCGATGAGATCTTGAAGGACACGGTCGTCCTCGAACGCATCATCGGCGTCGTGGACGGCGCGTTGGCCGCGCTGCACGCGGGCCACATGGACGGCTCGCTCATCCTTCCCGACGGGGTGCGGGCCGGTCTGACGCGCGCGTTCGCGCGCGGCCTGCGCGAGGACTTGGCGGCGCTCAAGGAGCGACCGAGCCTGACCGACGAGGTCGCGCGCAGCGGTCGCCGCTACCGGGCCCCGTTCTCCATCCCGGAGCGCGTGCGCGTCATCCTGGGTCTCGACGGCGAGCCGATGCCGGTCCTGGCCGCGAACTGACGCCGGCCGGCGTCCTCCTCACAAGCCGAAGAGCTTGCCGAGGAGGAAGCCGACGCCGGCGCCGACGACCGCGCCGATGAGGCCGCCGATGGGGCCGCCGAGGGCGGTGCCGATGATGCCGCCCGCGGTGGCGCCGAAGGCGGCGGCCGGATGGCCCTTCGTGTAGAGCCAGGCCGCGCCCACGCCGAGCAGACCGCCCGCCGCGGCGCCGATGAGGCCCGCGCTCAGGAAACCCTGCAGGGCCCCGAGCGCGCCTCCGCCCGCGAGCACGAGTCCGGTGGAGAGACGGCCCGAGGCGGGGGCGCCGGCGGGCTCGGGCGGCGCTTCGGGACGGTCGCGCGGCGCGGCGTCGGCGCGCGCCAG
>JANRKA010000062.1:0-7602 GCA_033875325.1 Elusimicrobiota bacterium
GAGGCCGCGCGGCCGGCGGCGGCGCGCAGGCGCCGCGCGCGGGCGGGCCCTTCGGCCTCGGCGCGGCGGCGCTCCGCCTCGGTGCGGGCGTCGATGCCGCGCAGGCGCTGGTCGATGAGCTCCGCGGCGCGCGTGGTGTCGCGCAGGCGGCTGGTGATGGCCTCCGTGAACAGGGAGTGGCTCTTCTCCTTGGTCTTGAGCTCGGCGTGCCACGCCTCGCGCTCGCGGCGCAGGCTCTCCTCCCACTGGGCCAGCTCCTGGCGCTGCGTCTCCCAGGTGGACCGCTCCCGGTCCCAGAGCTCACGCCACTGCGCGCGCTCCTCTTCCCAGACGCGCTGGAGCTCCGCGAAGCGGCCCTGCAGCTCCTCGACGCGCTTGAGCGCGCGGCCGCGCTCGGTCTCCGAGTCCTCGCGGGCGCGGCGCTCGAGCAGCAGCTCGGCGAGGGTCTTCTCCAGAGCGTTTTTGGCCTCGGCCAGACCGGCTTTCAGCGCCGCGGCCGAATCGCCGGCGGCCGCGGCCTCGCGGGCGCGGCGGTCGGCCAAAGACTGGAACTCCTGCAGGTCGATGAGGTGCTGGGCTTCGCGCGCCTCGCGTTTGCGCTCGGACTCGCGGGTGCGTCCGGCCTCCTGCTCGGCGCGGATGCGCGCCTGCAGCAGCGCCTCCTCGAGGGCGCGACGCTCGGCGTCGTGCTGGGCCTGTTGGAGCTCCATGGCCTTGGCCGCGGACTCCAGGCGCGAGCGGGCGTCGAGCAGGTCGGCGAGCAGCCGCTCCTCGTCGCCGTCCACGCGGGCGCGCAGCTCGGAGGTCTCGGCCTCGAGGGCGGCGCAGCGGGCCTTGAAGACCTTGAGCGCCTGCTCCTTGGCGTCGAGCGCCTGCGCCCAGGTGGCCTCGCGCTCGCGCTGCTGGCGCTTGAGCAGCCCGACGGTCTCCCACGCCACCTCGGCGCCGGCCAGAGCCCCGGCGGGCGGCGCGAAGGCCGCGGGCGCGTCGGAAGCCGGACCGACGCGCGCCCACAGGCGGTCGATCTCGCGGCTCAGGTCCTCGGGAGGGAAAGACGCCACGGGCTCAGTATAGAGCCTCGACGGCGTTCTCCAATGTCGTAAATGTTAACGCCTCGACAAAAAACGGCAAACGCCGGTCCCTACTGGGATATCTGCAGGCGGCGCAGCTCGCGGTTGGCCTCGCCCAGGTCCACGCCGTCGTCCTTGTACTCGCGCAGGATGCGGCTGAGCTGCTCCTGGAGGGCCGCGTCGGAGGCGCCCGAGAGCTTGGCCTTCTCGTACACGCGCCAATCCTCCGCGAAGAGGCTCTGCTTGCTCTTCGACGCCGCGGCCTCGCGCTCGGCTTTGAGGCGCTCGTAGTCGCGGGCCGCCTTCCGCTGCCTCGCCTCGATGGCGGCGAGCTCGCGTTGGGCCTCGGTCTGGCTGACCTTGGACGCGGCCAGGCGGGCTCGCAGGGCGTCCGTCTCCTCGCGCAGGCGGGCGATCTCCTCGGTGAGCTTCCACTGCTTGAGCGCGCTGGCCTCCAGCGCCTGGGCGAGGTCGCGACGGTAACGCATCTCCTCGGAGAGCAGCTTCTCGTACTCCCCCTCCGGGTCGGCGCGCCCGAAACGGGCCGTCACCGCCACGGCGTGGCCGAAACGCGTGACCCCCGTGAGCGGCACGCTCATCGCGTAGTCCACCTGGCCGCCGAGCACGCGCCAGCCCCCGCCCCAGCTCCAGGTACGGGCGCGGTCGCCCAGCGAGGCCCCGGTGCGCAGCGCCACCTGCCCGTGGCGGCCGGTCGCCCACCAGCGCTCGAAGCCCGCGCCGAAGCTCACCGACTTGCCGTTGCCCCCGGAAGGCTCGCGCACGGTCGCGTCCACCGCGACGGTGGCCGAACGCAGCGCCTCCGCGGCGCCGACCTTGAAGACCAGGGGCGCGCGGTCGGAGATGCCGCTGCCGGTGAACTTCGCCCCGCCGAAGTTGAGGATGGAGGCGCCCACCGCGTAGCGCCCGCCCGTGCGCCACAAGGCGCCGAAGTCCAGCGCCGGCTTGAGGCCGGGAGCGGAGCCGCGCTCGGGCGCCACGCCCAGGAACTTCAGTCCGGCTCCGAAATCCAGCCCGCCGCCCTCCGTCTCGCGCAGCCCGCGCGAGCCGTAGGCGAAACCGATCTCGCGGTCCTTGGAGAGCATGTCGCGCCGGTCGTAGCGGATCTGCACGCCGAACGCGCCGTTGAGCAGGTCACCGCGCGTCGGGATGACCCCGGCGGCGCGCGTCGAGTCGCGGTCGGAGACGCCGCCCGGGACGTGGAAGAGGCGCTGATAGGCGCCCGCCGCCTGCAGGGCCTGGACCTGGCCGAGGCCCGCGGGGTTGTAGGCGACGGCGGCGGCGTCGTCGTGGACCGCCGTGAACGCGCCGCCCATGGCGAGGTCGCGAGGGCCGAAACCCGCGTCGTCGAAGGCCGCGCGCGCCGGAGCGACCGCCAGGAGCAGGGCGAGTGCCGCGTTGCGCATCGCGCGGATTATAGCCGTTATTCCCACCGGTAGTCCTCCGGGTCGAGGAGCACGGCCAGCAGGTCGAGGCCCGGCCCCGGGTCCACGCCGCGCGCCTCGAGCAGACGCGCGGAGAGATAGGAGGCGAAGGCGTAAGACAGCAGGACGTCCTTGGAGTAGCTGTCGCTGGTTTCCCAGGGCCGCTCGCGCCTGAGCACCAGGACCGGCGGCGGCGGCGTCCCGCCGACGGCTTGGACCAGCCCCGCCGGAGCCAGCGCCTTGGGCTCCAGGCCCAGTCCGGCGAGCTCCTCGAGACCCATCCCGGTCGTGAACACGGGGCCGCGCGCGCGGCGCGTCATGAGCCAGGCGCGGCCGTCCACGAGGCGCGAGGCCCCGACCTCGAAGCCGAGCGGGCGCGACAACGCGTCGTAGGACAGCGCGAAGGAGGCGGTGTCGCCGGAGGCCAACAGCGCGCCGCCGGGCGGCACGGCGCGGCGCAGGTCGCGCGCGTAGTCGTAGGCGAGGAAGTCGCCGCGGTGGGAGGGCACGGGCCGCCAGACGGCGACGCCGGCCAGCAGCGCGACCGCCAGTGGACCGGCGGGGCGCGGCAGGGACGCGACGGCCTCCCCCGCGAGCAGCGCGACCACGAGGGCGGGCGCGAGGAACGCGGGCTCCAGCGCGGAGCGCGCGGCCCAGCCGGAGGCGTCGAAACGCGTGAGCAGGAGGAAGGCCGCGGCGCCCGCCGCGCCGGCCAGCAGCGCGGCGAGGCGGGCGCGCTCCGCGCGCGCGGCGCCGTAGAGGGCGAGCGCGGCCGCGGGGACCGCCAACCCGGAGAAGAAGTGCCGCAGCAGGCCCGGCGCGGCGTCGGCCAGCGGGCGCTGGAAGCCGGCGAACAGGCTCGTGGTGCCGTAGCGGCGCCTCAGCACCGTGTCGAGGAAGGTCCCCGGCTCTCCGCGCACCCAGGTGTAGAGCGTCAGCGAGAGGCCCGCCGCCGTCCAGGGGAGCGCCGCCGCCGCGAGCGCGCGCAGCGGGACGCCGTGCCGCTCGGCCTGCGCCTTCCATAATAAGAGCGGCGCCGGCAGCCAGAACAGCAGGCTCTGGTGGTTCACCAGCCCCAGCCCGACGAGAAGCCCGCTCAGACGCGCGCGGCCGAAGACGGTCTCGCGCTCGCCCTCGGCGCACGCCGCCAGCGCGGCGCAGAACAAGGCGTGCAGGGCGTATTTCTCCTGCAGCAGCGAGAACTTCCACAGCGGCGCCGAAAGGGCGAACGCCGCGGCCGCCGCGAGGCCGCCCCAGACGCCGGCTCGCCGCCTGGCCGCGGCGAAGGCGACGGCCGCCGCGCCGGCGCCGGCCAGAGCGGACAAGACGCTCAGGCGCCAGGCGGGATGGCCGAACGGGAGCAAGGCCTCGATGGCGCGGCCGAGCAGGGCGTGCAGCGGATAACCCGGGGCGTGCGCGACGCCGAGCGTGGAGGCGGCCACTCCCAGGTCGCCCGCGTCGCGCGGCGCGAGCCACGGATAGGCGCCCGACAGGTAGAGCGCCGCGGCGGCGAGGAAGACGAGCGCCGTCGCCGGACTCACGCCCAGGAGCGCACCGGCAGCGCGGGGTCGCAGCGGCGCGGACCCAGGGGTTTGCCCGACGCGAGCCGGCGCCAACCGGCGTGCGCGACCATGGCCGCGTTGTCCGTGCAGTAGAGCCGGGAGGGCAGGCGCACGGCGAAGCCGGCGGCCTCGCCTTTCTCCTTGAGCAGGGCGCGCAGGCGCGAGTTGGCGGCCACGCCGCCTCCGAGCACCAGGTCCTTGGCCTTGAAGGCGCGCGCCGCGGCGAGCGCGCGTCCCACCAAGGTCTCGGCCACGGCCTCCTGGAAACTCGCGCACAGGTCGGCCAGGTCGCGCCCCTTGGGCGCGGGCCGGCCCTTGAGGTGGTAGAGCACCGCGGTCTTCAGGCCCGAGAAGGAGAAATCCCAGCCCGGCACGGAGGGGCGCGGGAACGCGACGGCCGCGGGGTCGCCCTTGGCGGCGAGCGCGTCGATGGCGGGGCCGCCGGGGTAGGGCAGGCCGAGCAGGCGGGCGACCTTGTCGTAGGCCTCGCCGGCGGCGTCGTCGCGCGTGCGCCCGAGCAGCCGGTACGAGCCCGGGCGCCTGGCCAGCACGAGGTCGGTGTGACCGCCCGAAGCCACGAGCGCGAGCGCGGGCCAGCGCAGGGAATGCTCGAGCTCGGCGGCGAGCACGTGCGCCTCGAGGTGGTTGACGGGCACGAGCCGGGCGCCGTGCACGCGCGCGAGCGTCTCAGCCGCGACGCGCCCCACGAGCAGCGGGCCCATGAGCCCAGGGCCGCGCGTGTAGGCCACCGCGTCCGGCTTCCCCGCGCCCGCCCGGGCGAGCGCGGCGTCCACGACCGGCAGCAGGTTCTTGAGGTGCGCGCGAGACGCCAGCTCGGGCACGACGCCGCGGAAAGGCGCGTGCAGGGCGGTCTGCGATGACACCACGCACGACAGGACCCGGCCGCCCTCGACGACGGCGGCGGAGGTGTCGTCGCAGGAGGTCTCGATGCCGAGGACGCGCATCAGTGGTTGGCGGGCTTCTCCGCGTCCTCGCGCTTGAGCGAGCCCAGCACCTCGCGGGCCTTGAGCAGCTCCACGGCCCGGTCGAGCGTCTCGTCGCGGACCATGTCCTCGGGCTTCACCGCGGAGCGGGGCTTCTTGTCCTTGGCGTAGATCATGTCCCACTGCGCGTAGAGCTTGGCCTCCGTCTCCTGCGCGACGGGCACGATGATGTCGGGCGTGATGCCCCCGGTCTTCGTCTTCTCGTCGCGGTGGATGGAGCGGCCGCCCGGCGTGTAGTAACGCGCCACCGTCAGGCGCAGGCCCGACCCGTCGGCCAACGGGATGACGGACTGCACGCTCGCCTTCCCGAAGCTGCGCTCGCCGACGATGACGGCGCGTTTGTGGTCCTGCATCGCGCCCGCCACGATTTCGGAGGCCGATGCGGAGCCCTCGTTGACCAGCACGACCAGGGGCATGGTCGGGTGCGGCGCCTTGAGCGCCGTGGTGAAGTCCTGCCGGTTGTCCGCGCGCCGTCCCTGGGTGTAGACGACGAGTTTGCCCTCGCCGAGGAACAGGGAGGAGACCTCGACGGCGGCCGACAGCAGGCCGCCCGGGTTGTTGCGCAGGTCCAGCACGAGGCTCGTGGCGCCCTCCTTGCGCAGCTTGGCGACCGCCTCCGCCGCGTCTTCGGCCGTCTTGGCGCTGAACTCGGCGATGCGCAGGCAGGCCACGCCGCCGTCGAGCTTCATGGACTGCACGGAGTCGATCTTCACCAGCTCGCGGGTCACCTCGAAGTCCAGGCGCTTCCACTCGCCTTCCCCGCCGCCCTCGGGCTCGCGCAGGACGCCGAGCTTGACCTTGGTCCCGGGCGCGCCGCGGAGCTTGCGCAGGGCGTCGGCCATGCTCATGTCGCGGGCGTTCTCTCCGTCGATCTCGGCGACGCGGTCCTTGGGCAGCAGGCCCAGGCGGTACGCCGGCGAGCCGGGCAGCGGCGTCTGGACGGTGAGCCAGTCGTCCTCCACGGTCATGCGGATGCCGACGCCGCCGAACTGCCCCTCGGTCTCGGTCTTGATCTCGCGATACTCGTCGGGGTCCATGAACTGGGAGAACGGGTCGAGCGTGCGCACCATCCCGGCGGCCGCGCCGTAGACGAGCTTCTGCGTGTCGGCGTCGTCCACGTAGTTGTCCTGGACGTAGCCCAACACGTCCACGAGCAGCTTCATCTGCTCGTAGGTCTTGTCCGCCGCGGCCGCGGGGGCGGCGGCGACGAGGGCGGCGACGACGAGAGCGGCGCGGTTCATGACGACCTCCTATCTCCGTTCGAGCCAGTCCACGGGGTCGAGCGCGTCCGTCCCCCGCCTCAGCTCGAGATACAGCCGGCCCCCGGAGGGGCCCGCGCCGGCGCGGGCGAGCGTCTCGCCCTTGCGCACCGTCGCGCCCTTGTCCTTCTCCATGGCGCCGAGCCCTCCGTACACGCTGAAGAACCCGGCGCCGTGGTCCACGATGACGACCTGGCCGTAGGAACGGAACGGCCCGGCGAAGATGACCTTGCCCGGCGCGACGGACCGCACGGGCGCCTCGGGCGCCGTGTCGAGCAGGACGCCCTGGTGCACCGTCCAGGTGCCCAGCTCCGGGTCGCGCTCGCGCCCGAAGCCGCGGGCGACCGTGCCCGGCGCGGGCCAAGGCAGGGAATGCCTCGGCGCGTCGAGCGCCGGGGCCGGTCCGCCGCCGGCGGGGCGCCGGTAGCGCGCCTTGCGGGCGGCCCGCTCGAGCAGCGCGGTCATCGCGCGGGCGGACTCCTCGAGCTCCTTGGCCCGTCGCGCGGCGGCGGCGACGCGCTCCTGGGTCTGCGCGAGGGCGGCCTTCTTCTCCTCGTATTCGCGGCGCCGGGCCTCACGTTCCTTGTCCGTCTTGCTCCGGCTCTCGGAGATCTCGACGGCCTTGCGGCGCGCCTCGGCCTCGGCCTGCTCGGTCTCGTCGCGGAAGCCGCGCAGGCCGCGCAGGTGGCGCGCCTTCTCCAGCAGCGCCGCGCGACGGTACTCCTCGGCCCACAAACCGGAGGAGCCGGAGGCCTCCGGGCGCGACGCCGCGCTCGCCGCGTGACGGGCGGCCTCGGTCGCCAGCGCAGCGCTCCAGAAACCCGAGACCTTCTTCGCCGCGTCGAGCCGCCCCTTGAGGTCCGCGCGGCGGCTCTCCGCCTGGCGCAGACGCGCCTGGAGCTCGTCGAGGCGCCGGCGCGACTGGGCGTCGCGCGACTCCAGGCGCGACACGGCGCCGCCCAGCTCCTTCTCCTCGGAGCGCAGCTCCTCGAGCTCGGCGAGGGTCTTCTGCAACTCGCGCTGGACGCGGCCGAGCTCGCGCCGCTGGGCGGCGCTCTGCGCGCCGGCCGGCGCCGCGCCGAGCAGCAGGGCGGCGATCAATCCTGCCCGCGCCATGGGGAGAGAACCGCTCCGAGCGAGGCGCCCGCCGCGAGCAGCGCGGCCTGCGCGCCGGCGCCGGGCCAGGCCCACAGCCACTGGTGGCGCTTCAGCGGCCACGCCACCGCCGCGGCCAGCGCCAGGCCCGCGGCCGTGCCCGCCGCCGA
>JANRKA010000063.1:0-7258 GCA_033875325.1 Elusimicrobiota bacterium
GCGGGCTCGCCGCGGGCGACGCGGGCGTCGGCGCGGGCGAGGCGGCGACCGGCGCGGGCGACGGTTGGAGAGGACGCAGCGACGCGGGCGGCGCGGGCGGCGCGAGCGGCTCGAGTGACACCGACGGCACGGCCTGCGGCGGAGGCACGGCGATGACCGGCTCCACCGGGGCGACCGCCAGGCTGGAGCGGGCCCACTCCTGCACCTCGCGCGGCGCGGGGGTCCCGTCCTCCAGCTCCGGCACCTCCAGCCGGATGCGGCCGAGCTGCGCGCGGGCGTCGGCGAGGATGCGCTCCAGCTCGTCCGCGGGCTCCGGCATCAGCGCGCGGGCGCCTCCAGGCCGCCTTTGAGGCGCGACTGGTACTGGCGCACGAGCTCGGTGACGCTGCGCTGCAGGGAGGCCTTGAGCAGCTCGATCTCTTGCTGCTTGAGCCGGTACTCCTGCTGGAGCTGCTGGCTGCGGATCTCGAGGTCGGTGCCGCGGCGCTTGAGCACGTCCTCTTCGGTGACGCGCCGCTTCTCCCAGGCGTCGAGCTCGGCCTGGCGGGTGGCCAGGACCTCGCGGACCTTGGCGACCTCCTCCTCCAGGGACTGCTCGCGCTTGCGCCAGCTGCCCTCGAGGGACTCCTCGCGCGCCTTGAGCGAGGTGTAGAGCTCCTCCATCTTCTTGGCCATGGCCTCCTCGGAGGCGGCCGCGGTCTTGATGAACTGGGCGTGCATCTCGGAGTTCTTGCGCTCGTGCTCCCCCAGGCGCGTCAGGAGGTCGGAGATCTCCGCGTCTTTGTCCTTGACCAGGCGGTCGAGCAGCTCGAGGCGCTTCTTGAGGCCCGCGATCTCGGCGGTGTAGTGCGAGCGCAGCGCCTCCTGGGACTCCTCGTGCTCGCGGTCGCTCTTGACCGCGCCCTCGCAGGCCTGCAGGACCTGGGCGTCGTGGCGGACCATCTCCGAGCGGTACTCCTCGAGCAGGGCCTGGGCCGCGACGGCGCGCGGCGAGTTGTCGGCCCACAGGTCGGTGCACAACGACTCCAGCCGCTTCCATGCCGCCTGCAGCGGCGCCTCGGTCATCTTGTCCACGGTTCTCCCCCCCCGGTACCTCTACTACGACGCCGACGGCTTCTTGCGGCGGCGGGCCAACTCGTCCACGAGCTCGCGGCGCAGCAGGGCGATCTGGGCGAGGGCCTCGTCGGCCTCGCGCTTGCGCGCTTCCATCGCGATGCTCCACGCGGTGCCGTCGCGGCGCGCGGCCTCTTCTCGCGCCGCCCAGGCCTCGTGCTGGGCGATGAGGGCGTTCTGGGTCTCGCGCAGGCGGCGGTCGAGCTCGTCCTCGACCTTGGCGAGGGCCTCGTCGCGGCCGGCGAGCAGCTTCTGCAGCTCGTCGCGGGCCGCGGCGGCGGCCTCGGCGCGCTTTTCCTGGGCGCGCAGGGCGGCCTGCAGCTCCTCGACGCGCAGCGCGTGCTCCTGCGCGAGCGTCTCGGCGCGGGCGCGGCGCCCGGTCTCGGCGCGGGTCGCGTCGCGGACCGCGGCGAGCTCGGCGTCGAGGCGCGCGGCCTCGACGCGCACGGCGTCGGCCACGGCGCGCAGGCGCGCGGACTCCTCCTCGGCGGACTGCAGGCGCGTCGAGAGCGCCAACACCTCGGGCGTCAACGCGCCGGCGCGCTCGCGCCAGGCGGCGAGCTCCTTGAGGAGGATCTTTCGCTCGGAGGCCCACTGGTCCTGCAGCAGGCGCAGCTCGGCGTCCAGGCGCGCGCGGGCCGCGCCTTGGAACACGGCGGACTGGGCCGCGGCGGTGCGCTCGAGCTCGGCGGCCATGGCCTCGGCGGTCTTCTCCAGGCGGGCGGCGCGCTCCTCCAGGGCCCGCTCGCGGGCGCGCAGGCGCACCTCGTCCTCGTGGAGGGAGACGAAGCGGGCCGAGAGCTCCTCGCGGGCCCCCGCGAGCGCGCGTTTCTCGGCGGCGTGTTCCCCCCCGACGCGCAGGTGCGCCTCGCGCTCGGCGCGTTCGCGCGCGGCGGCGAGCTCGTCGTGTGCCAGGGCCTGCTCGGCGGCGGCCGCCTCGCGCAGGCGTTCCTCGCGGCGCAGGAGGTTCTTCTCGCGCTCGGCCAGCTCGACCTCGAGCCGGGCGAAGGCCGCGGCGGTGGCGCCCGGCGACCCGAGCTCCGCCAGGCGGGCCTCGAGCCGGGCGTTGAGGGCCTTGGCGCGTTCGGCCTCCTGGCGCGCGGTGAGGGCGGCGCGGCGCTCCTCCTCGCGGGCCCGGCCGGCGGCGTCGCGTTCGGCCGCGGCGGCGGTGAGGCGCTCCTCGGCGGTCGCCACGCGCGCTTCGAGCAGGCGCAGGCGCTCCAGGGCCCAGCGCAAAGTCATCCGGGCGGTGTCCAACGACGAGATGGCCTCGATCTCCCGCAGCGCGCTCTCGGGCGTCAAGTCCTTTTCGCTCACAGGCACAGGATAGGGCCGGGTCGAGACAATGTCAACCCGTATTTAGTAATTTCGTCATATGAAGATCCGGACCCGCCTGGTCCTGCTCACCGGCAGCCTGCAGATCGCGTCCCTGGTCCTGCTGAGCGTCGGCGTCATGACCGTGCTGAAGTCATATGAGGAGACGCAGCAGGCGCGCTCCGAGGACCTCCTGCGTCACGCCATCGCGCGGACCTCGTTGGACGCTCTCATCCAGCGCGACCAGGTCCAGCTCCTGAGTTATCTCAACTTCCTCAAGGGTCAACACCCGGCCTTGAGCTACGCCCGAGTCGCCTGGCGCAAGGGCGAGAAGGTCTCCCACCACGAGATGGGCGACACCACGACCGGCCCCGCGGTGAAGGACCGCAAGGTGCTCGTCACGGACCCCAACCAGCCGGGACAGTCCGTGGAGGTGGTCTTCGGCGTGGACCAGGACGCGCTGCGCGAGCCCATCATCCTCTCGCGCAACCGCACGCTGAAAGTCCTGGTGTCGGTGGCCATGCTCACGGCTCTCATCGGCCTCGCTTTCGCCTACTTCTTCGCCCGCGCCATGACCGAGCCGCTCAACGCGTTGGGCCGGCTGGCCAACGAGATCGGCAAGGGCCGCCTCGGCGAGCGCCTGGACTGGAAGTCCGACGACGAGATCGGCCTGCTGGTCGGGGCCTTCAACGCCATGTCCGAGCGTCTGGCCGAGCTCGACACGGCCAAGCGCAACTTCGTCTCCTCCGTCACGCACGAGCTGCGCTCCCCCCTCGGCGCCATCGAGAGCTTCCTCGCCCTCATCCATGAGAAGATGCTGGCCGGCCCCGAGGGCCTGCGCCAGTCGCGCGAGTACCTGGAGCGCATCGCGGTCAACGTCAGGCGCCTCTCGGGCTTCATCAACGACCTGCTCGACGTCGCCAAGATCGAGAAGGGCAAGATGGAGTGCGTGCTGCGCCCCGTCGAGCTGCGCCCGCTCGCGGAAGAGGTGTGCCAGTTCTTCGAGGCCAAGGCCGGACAGCAGGGCGTGGCGCTGACCGCGCGGCTCGACGGCTTGCCCACGGTGCTGGCGGACGGCGACCGCATGCGCCAGGTGCTGGTGAACCTCGTCTCCAACGCGCTCAAGTTCACGCCCTCCGGCGGCCGCGTGACCATCGCCGCCGAGCAGGTGCGCGAGGGCGGCAAGCGTTGGGTCGAGGTCCTGGTGTCCGACTCCGGACGGGGCATGGACGAGGCCGACCGCCAGCGCCTGTTCGCGCCTTTCTCGCAGGGCCGCAACACGCAGGACGGGGTGGCCGGGCACAAGGGCACCGGCCTGGGGCTCTACATCGTGCGCTCCATCATCGAGCAGCACGGAGGCCGCATCGAGGTCCGCTCCCAGCCGGGGCAGGGCACGACGGTCCGATTCTCACTGCAGGCGGCCTGAGGGAGGAAGCGCGCATGGCGACGAAAGTGCTGGTCATCGACGACGAGGAAGACTACCGCCTCATCATCTCCGACATCCTGCGCGGAGCGGGCTTCGAGGTGACGCTCGCCAAGGACGGCGAGGAGGGCCTGGCCGCGGCCCGCGCCGCCCGACCGGACCTGGTGCTGGTGGACTGGATGATGCCGCGCATGGACGGCGAGCGGTTCAGCCGCGCGCTGCGCGAGGACCCCGCGTTGAGCCGCCTGCCCGTGCTGATGCTGACCGTCAAGCAGACCGCCGACGAGGAGATGGAGGCGCTGCACTTCGGCGTGGACGACTTCATCGTCAAGCCGTTCAAGGCCCCCGAACTCCTGGCGCGCGTGCGCGCCGTGCTGCGTCGCGTCGAGAACCCCCCGGCGTGAGGCGCGCCCTCCTGGCCGCGGCCGCCGCGGCCGCGCTCGCCGTCGTCGTCGCGGCGCTCGCCCTGC
This sequence comes from Elusimicrobiota bacterium, assembly GCA_033875325.1. Taxonomy (GTDB): domain Bacteria; phylum Elusimicrobiota; class Elusimicrobia; order UBA1565; family UBA9628; genus GWA2-66-18. Next base: position 4,321 of record JANRKA010000063.1, read on the forward strand.
GCCCCGGCGCGACGGTGCGCGTGGAGATCCCGGAGGGCCTCTCGGCCCGGCAGACGGCGTCCTTGCTGGCCTCCAAACGCGTCGTCCCCTCCGCCTTCGCCTTCCGCCTCTTCCTCAAGGTCACCGGCTTCGACCGCGCGCTCAAGCCCGGCGCCTACGACCTGCGCGTCAACGAGCCGCTGACCTCACTGACGCGCAAGCTCACCTTGGGCCTCACCGCCGACGTGAAGGTCGTCATTCCCGAGGGCTTCATGGCCCGGCAGATCGCCGAGCGCCTGGAGGCGGCCGGCGTGGCCAAGGCCGCGGAGGTCATGAAGCTCGTCGGCGACCGCCGCCTGGAAGGGCGCCTGTTCCCCTCCACCTACCAGATCCCGCTCAACCACGGCGCCGAGCGCGTGCTCAAGATGATGAACGACGAGTTCGAGCGGCAGATCGTCGCCGCCTACAAGGCCGCCTCGCCTCGCCCCGTGTTGAGCCTGGAGGACGCCCTCATCCTGGCCTCCATCGTCGAGCGCGAGGCCGTGCTCCCGGCCGAGCGGCCCATGATCGCCGCCGTCTACCTCAACCGCCTCAAGAAGGGCATGCGCCTGCAGGCCGACCCGACCACGCAATACGCGCTCGGCCATTGGAAGAAGGTCCTGACGCGCTCGGACCTGCAGAACCCCTCCCCTTTCAACACCTACGCGCACAAAGGCCTGCCGCCGGCGCCCATCTGCAGCCCGGGCCGAGGGTCGTTCGAGGCGGTGCTCAAGCCCGCCTCCACCCGCGCGCTCTACTTCGTCGCCGACACCACCGGCGGCCACGTCTTCTCCGAGACCAACGAGGAGCACTCCGCCGCGCGCCAGCGCTACAAACGCGAGCTGCGCAAGATCAAGGAGAAGCTCAAGCGCGAGAAGGCCTCCGAGCCGCATTGAGGAGTCCTTGCTCCGGGCGCGGCGGCGGGGTATAGTAGGCGCATGAAGGCCGCGTCCCGGGTCCTCGTGTTGATGACCGCGTGCGTCGCTGCGCTGGGCGCCTCGCAGGTCGCCGTCGTGAGCGGCGGCATCCTCGGCGGCGTCTTGGTCGGCCGCAAGGACCCGCTGGCGGCTTACACCGTCAGGATCGTCACGCCCAGCGTCATCATCGAGAGCTCCGGGCGCCGGCGCGAGCAGAATCTGACCTGCACGGGCGCCCTCATCGCTCCCAAGGTGGTGCTCACGGCCGCTCATTGTTTCGGCAGCCTCTTCTTCGAGACGCGTTGCGAGGACGGCGCGAGCAAGGCGGTGAGCGGCACAGCCGCGGCGTTGTCGCGTTCGACCACGGTGCGTTTCCGGGACGGCACCGAGATCCCCGCCATGTGGTTCCCTCACCCGTCCTACAAGCCGGCCCTGTCGCACGACGCGTTGTCGGGCGGCGACATCGCCGTGCTGGAGCTCGCCGCGCCCGCGCCGGACTGGGCGACTCCCGTCGGGCTCGATGAGCGGCCCATCCGCGAGCGACCCGAGGGCCACATGCTGCTCGCGGGTTACGGCCTCGGCAACGAGCTGCGCTCCGACCCGTGCGCGCCGGGAGCGGGCGCGGCCCGTCCCGGCACCTTGCGGGAGGTCGCCGTCGCTTATCGCGGCAAAGGCGTGGGAGACCTCCTGTGCGTCGGCAACGGCGACTGCTCCACCCGCAGGAACCTGCCCACGACCCCCGGTTCGGCGCCCGGCGACAGCGGCGGACCGGCGTCCTGGGTGGACGAGCCTCTGCGCGAGGGGCGCTACGCGCAGGAGAAGCCCCGCGCCGTCGCCGCCGTCATACGGGGCAACGGCGGCGGCGCCACCTTCGTCACACCCGTGGTCCCGTACCTCGAATGGATACGCGAGAGGGGCCGCTTCTAGCGCCGCGCACCGGGGCTTGCGCGCCGGGTTCCGCCGCGTTACAGTAAGGCGTGCGCCGAACGACCGCCTTTTCTTGCGTCGCGCTCCTGAGCCTCGCCGCAGGCGCCGCGTCGGGCAACCCCGTCCCGTTCTCCATCCTGGGCGGGGTCGCGGCGGCGGCCGGCGACCCCCCAGCGCTCTCGACGGTGTGGTTGCTCGTCGAGTCGCGGGTGACCTCGAGGCTGGCGCACGGCGAGACCTGGACCTCGTATTGCAGCGGCGTCCTGGTCGCGCGCGACGCGGTGTTGACGGCGGCGCATTGTTTCCCGACCGAGGTGCTGATGCCGCGCTGCGTAAACGGAAGCCCTGAGACCTGGCAGGCCACCGTGGAGACGCGGCGTGTCACCGTGAACTTCCCCGGCGGCGGCGCGATGTTGGCCATGCCCGGCGAGCCCCACCCTCGCTACGCGGAGTTCGGCGGTCCCATGAGGACCCCGACGGGGCCGGACCTGGCCGTGGTGCTCCTGCCGCGCGACGCGCCGGCTCCGGCGGTCCCGGCGGCGTTGGCGGGCTCCGATGCGCCCGGTTTCGCCGACCCCAAGGTCGTCATCGCCGGTTACGGGGGCACGCGGATCGAGCGAGGCTCGCCGTGCGGCCCTCCGGGCCGCGCGACGGACCCGCAGCTGCGCCGCGTCGCGCTGACGCCGCGGGGCCCCATCGCCGGCCTGCAGTGCGCGGGCAACGCGGCCTGCGACGGCTCCGGGCGAAACGGCGCCCCGAGCGCTTGGCACGGCGACAGCGGCGGCCCCGTCTACGACGCCGACGCGCGGGGCGTCATCACGCGCCCGCAAGTCGTCGGGGTCATCACGGAGGTCGCGGGCGGCGCCACCTACCTCACGGACACGCGCCCGTTTGCCGGGTGGGTGGCGGACACCGTCGCGAGCCTGCGGCAGGACCACCCGCGCCGCTGAGCGGCGCGGCCCTGGACGACCCCGGCGGCGACATGGCATAATGTGCCTGTCGGGCGTGTAGCTCAGCTGGGAGAGCGCTTCCTTCGCAAGGAAGAGGTCGCAGGTTCGATCCCTGTCACGTCCACC
>JANRKA010000064.1:0-14992 GCA_033875325.1 Elusimicrobiota bacterium
GCCGGCGCCTCGGCGACGGCGCGGCGGACGGCGGCGGCGCCGGTGAAGCCGAAGGCGGGCAAACCTTCGACGGCGGCGGCGGGAAGGGCCAAAGAGAGGGTCGCGGCGGCGAGGAGCAGCGGGGTCGGTTTCATGCCCCGAGATTATCATATTGACACGCGCCGTTGTCAAAAATGTACCATTGGGCCTATTCCGGGCATGGGCCTTTCGGCCCGGAAGCTCCGGAGGGGTCCGGAGGACGCACACCTGGGGGTGCATCGTGAAAAAGTCCGTCATCGTCGCCGCGGTCCTCGCGGCGGTCGGCTCGTCCGTGCTCGCGCATCAGCGTCTGTCGGCCAAGACCTTGTGCGAGGGGTTCCTGCCGCCGAACTCCTTGAACATCCCGGTCGGCGACGTCCGTGCCGCCGGCATCGACGAGGCCGTGTACAACGCCGTGCTCGACCGCGTGCAGGCCGTGTACGGGCCCGTCATCGCGTCCAAGGGCGCGCGCCTGTCCATCAATCGCAAGTGGACCGACGGGACGGTCAACGCCTCCGCGCAGCAGATCGGCTCGACCTGGCACATCAACATGTACGGGGGCCTGGCCCGCCACGCCGCCGTCACCGAGGAGGGCTTCGCGCTCGTGGCCTGCCATGAGATCGGCCACCACATCGGCGGCTACCCGAAGTCTAGCTGGGCCACCAACGAGGGCGGCTCGGACTACTTCGCGACGCTCAAGTGCATGCGCCGGCTCTACGGCGACGCGCCGCCTCTCGGCGACGTGGACCCCGTGGCCGAGGCCGGCTGCTCCGGCGAGTTCGGCGACGAGTCCGCGCGCAACGGCTGCCGCAACGGCGCGCGCGGCGGGCAGTCCGTGGCCTTCCTCTTCCAGGCCCTGCGCAACAGCCCGACGCCGCCCCGCTTCGACACGCCCAACACCACGGTCGTGGACCAGATGTACAACCGGCACCCGGAGACGCAGTGCCGCCTGGACACCTACTACCAGGGCGCGTTGTGCGGCGCGTCCGTGTCCTCCGACCTGAGCAACTCGGACCCGAACTCCGGCGCGTGCACGGCGCGCAACGGCCAGCGCGTCGGCCTGCGCCCGCGCTGCTGGTACAAGCCGCCGGTGGACGAGCCCGCGCTCGCCCCCGCCTTCGTGGCGCGGCCGCTGGACCTCGACGCGAAGGCGGTGGCCGAGAAGCTCGAAGCCCTGCGCGCGTCGCTGAGCGGCCGTGGGATCTAAGACGAAGACCGTCGTGGCGGCGGCCGGGAGCCTCGCGCTCCTGGCCGCCGTCGCCGCGGCGGCCGGGTTCCCCGGCTTCGACTCGGGCGTGTCGGTGCGCCCTCTCCTCGACGAGGCCAAAGCCGCGGCCGGCACGGGCGAGGTCTGGATATCGGTGGGCCAGGACGACCTCGGGCGCCTCTCGGCGGCCGAAGCGCCCATGCTCGGGCGCCCGGTCTCGACGAGCTCGCGCGCGTCCGTGTTCCGCGTCCTCGAGGACGACCTCGCCCGCGTCGCGACCTTGATGCACGATAAGTTCCACAAGTGCGGCGGTTTCTTCGCCCACGCCACGCGCGAGGAGGCCGAAGCCGACCTCTCCGCTCCGGCGCCCTCGCCGGCGGGCTTCGCCTACTCCGTGGACCAAGGCGCCGTGGTGCGCCCGCTCGCCGCGGCCGCGCGCGAGGACTCCCTGCGCGCGACCATCGACGGGCTGGCCTCCTACCACAACCGCTACTACCAGTCCGACTCCGGCACGCAGGCCGCCCAGTGGCTCGCCGGCCGCTGGCGCGACCTGGCCATGGGCATGCCGGGCGCGACGGTGCGCACGCACGCCCACGGCGGCTGGAAGCAGCCCTCGGTCGTGTTGACCATCCCCGGCGCCGAGCTGCCCGACGAGATCGTCGTGTTGGGCGGCCACCTCGACTCCATCGGCGGCATGTGGGGCGGCGGCACGGCCAAGGCGCCCGGCGCCGACGACAACGCCTCGGGCATCGCGGTCCTCACCGAGGCCGTCCGCATCCTGGGCGAGGCCGGCTTCCGGCCCAAACGCACCATCCAGTTCATGGGCTACGCGGCCGAGGAGGTCGGGCTGCGCGGCTCGGCCGACATCGCGCGCCAGTACAAGACGGGCGGGCAGAAGGTCGTCGGCGTCGTGCAGTTCGACATGACCAACTTCGCCGGCTCGGGCTCGGGCATCTGGGTGCTCACCGACAACGTGGACCCGGCGCTGAGCGCGCACCTGCGCGCCCTGGCGACGGCCTACTCCGGCGTGCCCGTCAACTCCACGGCCTGCGGCTACGGCTGCTCCGACCACGCGTCGTGGACGCGCTCCGGCTTCCCGGCCTCGGCGGCCTTCGAGTCGGCGTTCGACACGATGAACCGCAACATCCACACCGACCGCGACACCGTCGCCAACTCCGGGGGCGACGCCGCGCATTCGGTGCCTTTCGCCCGCCTCGCCGTCGCCTTCGCCGTCGAGACGGCCAAGCCGGCGTCCCCCGCCCGCGTCACCGCCTCACGCTGAACGAGCACCCGCGCCCGCCCAGCCCGGGCGGGCGCGGGGCGCCTCGCGCCGGCTAGGCCGGGCGGGCATTCCTTAATAGGCCCTCTGCCGCTCCCCTAAGGGGACCTTCGCCTCTCGGGCGAACGGGCGCGTTGTCGTAGCATCTGCCTACCATGAACCGCCCCCTGCGCCGGCTCGTCGCGTCCATCCTCTGCGCCGCCTTGACGGCGACCGCCCCCGGCCCGTGGGCCGCGCGCGCCGCCGCCGCGGGCTTCGTCGCGCCTCGAGCGAGCGCGGCCGCGCCGCAGCTGCGGACGGTGATGGGCGGCATGGACCTGGGCGCGTACGCGGGCCGTCCCGTCGCCGGGGTGGACCTGCACGGCGTGTTCGCGGCGCTGCGCGGCGCGGACCTGACGACGCCCGCCGGCCTGCGCCTGGCCGCTCCCGTCCTCGCGCGCCTGCCCGAAGGCCGCGCCGCCGACGAACCCGCCGTGGTGTCCGCGGTGTTGTCGGCCGCCGCCGAGCTGGAGTCGCGCGCCCAGGCGCTGTCCGCGCGGACCCCGTCGGCCGTCGGCAGCGGCCGCGGCCTCGTCGCGCTCGACGCGGAGATGGCGCGCCTCGACGGACTGGAGGCCTACCTCTCTCCGGCGACGCGCCGCCTCTTCGAAGGCGCGCGCGCCTCCGTGTCGGACGCCGCGCTCGCGCTCAAGGCCGAGGCGGCGCGCGGCGCCGTGCGCCGCGGCACGGCGGACTGGCGCGCCCCCCGCGACGAGGCCGCCGCGGTCGCGGGCCGCGAGCGCCTCGCCTCATCCGGCATCACGCGCCGCGCCATCGTCGGCGCCGTCGAGGCGCGCGAGCGCGACCGCGCCGCCGCGCGGCGCCTCGTCGAGAGCGCCGTCACCGGTCGCCGAGCCGCCGCCGCGCCGGCCCGCCGGGGGACCTTCCTGGGCAAGGCCGCCTGGCCGCTCGCGTTGGGCCTAACCGCCGTCATCGGCTGGGGCCTGGCGTCCGCCTCGCTGGGCGCGACGGCCGTGCTGGCCACCGCGGGCCTGCTCGCCGCCTCCGTGCTCGCCCACGAATGGGCGCACCTGCTCGTGCTGCGCGGGCTCGGCGACGACACCGCGCGCCTTCACGGCGTGGGGCTCAACCCCTTCAAGCAGATGGACCCGTGGGGGACGGTGCTGATGCCGGTCCTCTCCGTGGCCGCCACGCTCCCCTTCTTCGGCCTGCCCGTCGCCGCGGGTTGGGCCAAAGCCGTGCCCGTGGACTTCAACAAGCTGCCCGACCCCAAACGCGACGCCGCCAAGGTGGCGCTCGCGGGCCCGGCCGCCAACCTCCTGCTCGCGGGCGCGGCGTTCGCCGCCTTGAGCTTCGTGCCCGTCGGCGGCCCGCTCGCCGCGGCGCTGGCCATCGCCTGGAAGGCCAACCTCGCCCTCGCGGTCTTCAACCTGCTCCCCCTCCCGCAGCTCGACGGCGGCAAGATCGCCGTCGCGTTGATGCCCAAGGCGTTGTACGAGCGCTGGACCGCGTCCCCCAACCTGCCCGCCGGCTACCAGAAGTCCTACACGCGCCTCTACGAAGGCCCCGCGCGCCTGCTGACCTGGCTCGGACTGAGCGACCTCGGCCGCACCAACCGCGTCACCCGTCTCGTCACCATGGGCGCGATGGCGGCGTTCTTCGTCGGCGCGACCGTGTTCTTCAAGCTCCCCCTGCTGCTGCTCCTGCTGGTCTGCTCCTACGACTACTACTGCGTGCGCGAGAAGATCCAGAACGAGGACGCCGTGCAGGACCTCATCGTCATCCTGCAGGGTTTCGCCGGCGAGCTGGCGCAGCTGGCGGCCGACGACCCTCTCGTGAATTCCGAGGTGGACCTGGAGGAGGCGGAACACGCCCTCAAGAACGCGCTCGAGGACACCATCGACAAGGTCGTGGACTCCGACGGCTTCGACGCGCTCGACGCCGGCGCGAAGTGGGCGCGCCTCGAGGACGCCTACCTGGCCGCCGCGGTCGCCGCGCTCAAGGCCAAAACCATGGCCGCCGACGACGAGGCCACCATCCGCCGCCTGCTCGAGTCGCCGCAGGGCCGGGCCCATCTCGAGAAGATCAAGGGTTGGGTCGAGCGTTGGGAGGTCTTCGCCAAGTGGCACAGCCCCGCGCGCAAGGGCAAGGGCCGCGACGCGCTGCGCGACGCGATGAAGGGCAAACCCGGGACCAAGGGCGCCGGCGGCAAGACCTTGGCCGCGTTCGCCGTCGGCGCGCTCGGCGCGTCGCTGGCCGGCGACCTGGGGACCGGCGTGGCCCTGGGCCTGGCCGCGTTCGGGGTCGGCGCGCTGGCGCCGGAGAACGCGCGCAAGACCTTCTTCGAGACGCTCGAGGACCCGGAGCTCAAGCTCGCGCCCAAGGAGCGGCAGTTCCTGTCGCTGCTGCTCGCCGAGATGAAGCAGCAGGACAAGCCCCCCGTCATCGGGCGCATCGCCGAGCTCCACGAGGTGGTCAAAACCGTGACCGCCCCGCGCGGCGTCATCAACAGCGTCGTGCTCGTGGGCAAGGCCGGCACGGGCAAAACCGCCGTGGTCGAGAAGCTCGCCCAGGCCCTCGCGCTCTCCGACGCCCAGGCCGACGGCTCGACCTTCGGCCTGACGAGCATGCGCGGCAAGTTCCTCTTGAAGCTCGACCTGCCGCGCCTGCTCCAGCAGGAGCAGCCCGCGCAGGCGCTCGACGCCCTGCTCTCGCTGCTCTCGCGCCTCAACGACGCCGACAAGCGCAAAGGCTCGCGCGTCGTGTTGTTCGTGGACGAGATCCACCAGCTCTTCGAGCACCCGCAGGGCGCGCTGATGGCCAACGCCCTCAAGGAGCCGCTGCGCGACGGCGAGGTCACTCTCGTCGCGGCCACCACGGAGATCGAATACAAGAAGTACATGGAGAACGACGAGGCCTTCCGCCGCCGCCTCATCAAGGTCACCGTCCCGGAATCCTCCACCGAGGAGAGCCTGCGCGCCCTGCGCGGCGCCAAGGCCTGGTACGAGCACCTCTACGGCATGACCTTGCCCGACGAGACCCTGCAGGCGGCCGCCGAGCTCTCGAAGTACGACCAGGAGGTCTTCCTCCCGGGCCGCGCGTTCCTCTACGTCACGCTCGCCGCCAACAACGCGTCCTTCGACGCCCAGCGCGACCGGCTCGCCATGGCCATCGCCGACCGCATCGGCGACCTGCGCTACGAGGCGGGCCGCCTGTCGAAGGCGCTGGCCGGCAGCTCGCTGGTGACGCAGAAGCTCAAGGACGACGAGCCCGGCGCCATCGACCTCTACAACCGCGTCGTCGCGCTCACGCGCGAGCTCGTGGAGCTTTACGCCAAACGCGACGGCGTGCCCGTCGAAGGCGCGCCCGAGGTCACCTCGGACATGGTCAAGGAGGAGATCGCGCGTCGCACCGGCGTGGCCTCCGGCCAGCTCTCCTTGGGCCGCGAGCCCATGGAGAAGTACCTCGAGATGGAGGCGCGCGTGGGCAACCGCGTCGTCGGCCAGGACGAAGCCGTCGCCGCCATCGCGGCGGCCGTCCGGCAGAACAAGGCCGGTCTCTCCGACCCCAACCGGCCGATGGGCACCTTCTACCTCACCGGCCCGACCGGCGTGGGCAAGACCCATCTCGCCAAGGAGCTCGCGCGTTTCCTCTTCGACGACCCCGAGGCCGTCACGCGCCTGGACATGTCGGAATACATGGAGAGCCACCAGGTCGCGCGCCTCATCGGCGCGCCCCCGGGCTACGTCGGCTACGGCCAGGGCGGCCAGCTCACCGAGGCGGTGCGCAAGCGCCCCTACGGCGTGCTGCTGCTCGACGAGATCGAGAAGGCGCACTCCGACGTCTGGCTGATGCTGCTGCAGATCACCGGCGACGGGCGCCTCACCGACGGCGAGGGCCGCACCGTCTCCTTCAAGAACACCATCATCCTCATGACCTCCAACCTGGGCATGGCCCTGGTGGACACCAAACCCTTCGAGGCGGAGTACGCGGCGCTCAAGGCCGCGCTCGACGCCGCGCGGGACGGCCCGGCGCGCGAGATCGTGAAGGCCAAGATGCGCGAGCTCTCCGGCCGCCTGGCCGCCGCGACCAAGCAGCAGGCCCAGGCCATCACCGACGAGGCGTTCCGCGCGACCTATCCCCCCGAGTTCGCCGGGCGCCTCTCGTCCCCGCCCATCGTCTTCAACCGCATCGACCCGGACATGGCGGCCAAGATCGTGGACCTCAAGCTCGCCGAGCTGCGCGGCATCCTCGCGCACGCCGGCCACGAGCTGGACTGGACCCCGGCCGCGACCGAGGCGCTCGTGCACGAGGGTTTCTCCATCACCTTGGGCGCGCGCCCGCTGGCCAACGCCATCGACCGCCTCATCACCCAGCCCTTGGCGGCCGAGATCCTCAAGTCCTACGCCTCGGGGGCGCCCGGGCCGCGGGCCATCGCCGTGGACGCCAAAAACGGCCGGCTCGAGATGCGGCTCTCGCCCATCACGCCCAGACCCGTGAGCAAGTCCACGGTCGAGGGCGCGGCGAGCGAGGTGTTCTCGCGCGTGCTCGACGCGGCGCTCAAGGCCGCGTCCTCCTCCACGACGCCCGAGCTCGCGCTCGACGCCGTGGACGCGTGGGCGCGCGAAGCCGCGGCGGCGCTGGGCGGAGCCCCGGCGCCCGCGGCCGCGAGGACGGACGCGGCGGCTCCCGCCGCGCCGGCCAAACGCGGCCTCTACGCGCCTGACTCCCTTCCCGAGCCGCCCGCGGCGGCCGGACGCGCGACGGCCGCGCACAACGAGGCCGGCCGCAAGGACCCGGCTTTGGCCGCGGCGCGCGCCGAGGCCGCGAAGCTCGTGGCCGACCAGCCGGAGACCGTGACGGCCCCGTGGAGCGAGTTCCTCAAGCTCTTCGGCGAGCAGGCCAAACGCATGAGCCCCGAGGGCGCCTCCCCCGTCGAGCTCGTCTTCGGCCGCGGCGCGACGGCGGCCGTCGCGACGGTGACGCGCCGCGGCGCGCTCGGCGAGAAGGAGAAGGCCCTGCTCAAGACGCACTTCGGCGGCCCCGTGCCGGTGGACGCCGCCCAGGCCCGCGACAAGGCCGAGGCGCTCAACGTGATGGGCCAGGACGGCCGGCGCGTCCTCTTCGACCTCCACCGCCTGCTGGCCGCCGTGCCGGGCGCGCGGCTGGGCTGGTCGGAAGCCGGCGGCGCCGTGACCTATTGGGTGGAACTGCCGCTCGCGGCCGCGGCGCCCGCGCCCGCCCCCGCGCCCGCCTCCGCTCCGGCGCCCGAGTCGCCGCTGCCGGAGAAACTCTACCTGCGCCCGGACTTCCCGGCCACGGAGCTGGCCGTGCGGCTCGTGCCCGGCCTGGACGCCCCGGGACGCTGGGACCTGCTCGTGCGGCGCCTGCGCCTGCCCGGCGCCTGGCGCGGCCAGGCGTCGGAGACCGGCGACGCGGTGGTCCGCGCCGCCACGCCCCGCGCGGCCGCGCGTTTCGCCGCCCTGCTCGCGGCCGACGCGATGGTCGAGTCGGTCGGCGGCTCCACGCGCCTCGAGCGCCTGTTGCGCGCCCCGGGGCCGGACGACGCCGCTCCCGCGCCGCCCGATGAGACGCCTCCCGACCAGGCCCCGCCGGCCGACTCGGCGAGCGCCGATGAGCCCTTGCTGCGCGCGGACTTCCGCGTCGCGTCGTCGCACCCCAAGGTCTGGGGCGTGCCGCACGACTACATGGCGGGCCCGCCGGCCCCCGAGATCGTCTGGTTCCGCCTGGACCCGTCTTTGAGCGCCGAGGCGCGGGAGGCCGCCGCCGCCGAGCTCGCCGCCCGCGCCGGCCTGCGCCGCGAGGCGCACGCCGGCCCCGCCCACCACTACCTCGTCCTCGGCCAAGACGGCCGCTCCGCCATGCGCGGAGCGCTCGTCCTGGCCGCGGACGCCCGCGTCGTCGAGGTGGTCGTGGACGAGCCCTCCGTGCCGCTCTTCGACGAGGTCCGGGCGCAGCCCGAGCTGCCGATGGGGACGGCGCCCGCCGCCCCCGCCGCCGGCGAGGACCGGCTCGGCAAGTTCCGTTTCGACGACGCCCTGGAGCGGGGCGCGGTGGACGTCCGCTTCGCCATGCCCCAGACCGTCGCCGCCATCAACCGCCTCATGCGCGACCACCAGGTGCCCGACGGCTCGGTGCGCCGCCGCGGCGACGGGCGTTTCCTCGTCCTGGAGATCGCCGAACCCGGCGCCGCGCGCCGCGTCGCCCTGGCGTTCTCGCGCGACGCGCGCGTCTCCGAGGTCCGCGTCAACCCGCTGCACCGTTCCCCGCTGGCCCGCGCCCTGCCGCCCGACACCGTCGGCGTCCCGCGCGTCGAGGCCGCGGACGCCGCGCCGGAGTGGGTCATGGCGCAGAGCCGGCGCGTCGGCCCCGGCGAGACCTTCGCCGCGGCCCGCGCCGCGCTGCTCGCGGCGCTGCAGCGCGCGGGGTTGTCGGCCGGGGACGCGGAGGCGCTGCGCGAGGCGCTGGACCGCTGCGCCGCCGCGCTCGACGGCGTCTCGGCGCTGGGCTGGTCGTCGGCCGACGGCGCGACGCGCGTGCGCCTCAGCGGGGCCCTGGGCCCCGGCGGCCTCGACCGCCTGCGGGACCCGCTCCTGCTGGAGGCGCTCTCCGCCCTCAACGGGCGCGCTTTGGGCGTGCCGGGGCAGGGCGTCTGGCTCGACTTGCGCCCCCGTCCGTCGCCCGCGGCGTCCCAAGCCGCGACGACGGCCGCGCAGCCCGCCGCCTTCCCTGAATGGCGCCCCGGCGAAGGCGCGCGCGGTCGCGTGGTGGAGTTCGCCCGCGCTTTGCTCGCTCAAGGCGAGGTCCGCGGCCCGACTTTGCGCCTGAGCGCCGCCGAGACTTTGGCCGCGTTGTCCACGCCCGAGGACCTCGACACGGCGCGGCAATGGGCCGCCCTGCGCGACCCCGCCCGCCGCCATCCCGAGATCGTGGCCGGCGCGCTCACCGTCGCGCGCCACGGACGCTCGCGCGGCGACCTGGACCTGCTCAAGGGCGCGGCCTACCGGCTGAGCCACTCCGCCTTCGACGGCCACCAGTACAACGCCGCGAAGTCGCGCGTGGCCGAGGCCATCGCGCTCCTGTTGGGACGGGCCGACCCGCGCGGCCGCTCGCGCCTGCCCGAGCTCTACCGCGCCGAGACCCAGAAGGAGCCCGTGCCTTACGCCATGGGCCGCGCGCCCATCGACGAGTCCGCTTTCGGCACGCGCCGCAGCCCCGTCCTCCTCGAGGCCTACTACGAGGCCATGGCGCGTTACGGCGACGAGGACGCCACCGACCTGCTGCTCGAGGACTGGACCCAGCGCCGCCTGCCCCTGCTCTACGAGCACCTCGCGCGCGTCGCCCCCGAACGCCTCGACGCCGCGCTCGAGCGCGGCCGCCGTCTGGCGGGCGCCGGCCGCGTGCCCGACGGGCCCGACCGCCTGCTCTATCTCTACGCGCTCGCCGAACGCGGCACCGTCGAGGAAGCCGCCCGTTTCCCCACCCTCGTGCGCGACGGCTGGAGCGGCACGCTCGACGGGCAGACCAAACCCATGGCGGGCGAGGCCCTGGCCCGCGCCGCGGCCCGCGGCCCGCGCGCGGCGGCCGCCATCCTCCCGGCCGTGCGGCCCTGGCTGCGCGAGACCTTGACCGACGGCGTGAGCTTCTCGCGGCTGAGCGCGGCCGTGCAGGCCGTGGGCGCGGCGGGCACGGCCGAGGACCTTCCGGCGCTCGAGCGCATCGTGCGCTTCGACCCCGCTTTGGTCAGCTACGAACACGAGATGACCCAGCACGAGGCCGCGCTCGCCTGGGCGCGCCTGGTCGTGCGCGAGGGCCTGGCCCGCGACCTCCTCACCCGCGCGCCCGAGGGCGGCGGCCTGCCGCCGCTGCTGTCCATGTTGGCCGACCGCTCCGCCGTGGTCAACAAGGCCGCGCTCGAGGCCCTCAAGCTCCTGCTCGGCCCCGCCGAGGAGACGCGGCCCGCCCTGCCCGAGCGCGAGGCGCCGCCCCCCGCCGCCGCCCTGCGCCTCACCGCGCGCCGCGAGGCCGACGGCCGCCTGCACGACCGTCCCTCCACGGCCGGCGACACGCAAGGCGAGACCGTGCTCAGCTTCGCGACCTTGGCGGGACTGCGCAGTCCCGGCTACGAACCCGTCGCCCGGCTGAGCGACGAGCAGCGCTCCCTGTACTGGGCCCTCTCCGAGGCCCTCAGCGAGGCGCTCGCGAGCCTGACCGGCACGCCCTTTGGCCGCCTGCGCCTGAACGCCCGCGGCGACGCCGAGACCTTCACCTGGTCCGTGCGCGAGACCGCGGCGCGCGCCTTCGAGCCCGAGGTCATCGCGCGCGTGCGCGAGTACCTGAGCCTGCTGCTCTACTGGAGCACGCCCGCGGGCGCGCCGCGCCCCGAGCAGGTCGCCGAGCTCGAGTCGCGCGTGCCCGGCACACGCATCGCCGTGGAGGCGTTGACCCGGGTGCTGGCCGACGGCGGCCGCCTGGGCCTGACGCACACGCGGGAGCGCCGCGGCGACCCGATGCGCGGCGAACTCGAGGCATGGTGGACGACGGACGCGCCGCCGCCCCCGCCGCGTTAGCAGCGCTGCTGACAAACCCCCGCCGATTCGCCGTTTGGGACCTTGGATGGGGATCGAGCTCGCGTCGGCGCGAGTTGCTACTGATAATCACTGGCTCCAGCGTCAGTCGCGCGGACGCGGCAGCTTTGTCAGCATCCTGCTAGCCTTCAGTCGGCAGAGACCGCGTCCCGCCCGCCGCCCAGCCCCTCTCCCGCACGGCCTCCAGCCGAGGCTTGAGCGCGCGCCGCGCGTCGTCGGCCAGGCCCGCGCCCTCCGACGACGCCAGGGCCATGAGCGCGAACTGCGCGGCGAGCACCTCGAAGTCCGCGACGGGCACGGTGACCCAGTCCGACGGCAGCGGGCCGCGCGTCACCTTCACGCCGAGCCGCCACGGTTCCTCGGGATAATCCATGCTCCCGTACTCGCGCGCCAACGCGCCTCGTCCCTCCAGGAAGGCGACGAGCGCCGCGGGGTCGCGGCCCCACCAGTAGCCGACTTCGTCGCCGAGCAGCCCCAGGCCGGGCAGGTCGGCGCGGCAGGCGACCTCGAGCCCGCCCGGCCCCGCCTTCACCTCCGCGCGCCAGCGGCCGGGAGCGAGGACGAGCGGGCGCGGGTCGTAACGCGTCTCGGGAAGGACCTTGGGGCCGCCGGCGTCCTGACCCCGCTTCTTGAGCGCCTGCAGCCGCGGCAGCAGCTCCCAGAGGGCGTCGGGCGCGTCCATGGCGGCCAGCTCGTCGAAGAGCATCACGCCGAACTCGGCGGCGAGGGTCTCGAACTCCGCGGGCGCGAAGCGCTCCTCGAGCCCGCCGTGGCGCACCACCACCTCCGCCTCGCCGCGCGCGACGGCGCCCTCGGGCCCGTCGTCGCGCCCGCCGCGCTCCTCGAGCAGCCGCACGAGACCGGCGGGGTCGAGGCGCCAGAGACGGCACATGGCGCCGCCCAACGCCTCGAGCGCGAACCAATCCGAGCGGCAGGAGAAGCGCCGCGGGTCGCCGCCCTCGTTGACGGCCTGCCACCAGGCGCCGCGCCAGTCCCGGCTCACGGCGCCACCCGGTCCACGCCGAAGGTCTGCACCCGCCCGGTCGCCAGCTCCACCCGGCCCAGGAAGACCACGCCGCCGCGCTCGACCCGCAGGTCCACGAAGTCGTTGGACGGCTCGCCGCGCGCGAGGGCCGCCTCGACCTCGGCCTTCTTGGCGTTCCAGGCGGCGGAGAAAAGCTCGCTCGCGAAGGCCTCGACGCGGGCGTCGGGCCAAGCGACGGGGTCGAACAAGGTCTTCAGGTGCACCTTCTGCCGCAGCTCGCCCGCGCGGCCGGGCTCGACGCGCGGCGTGCGGTAACGCGCCAAAGCGAGGCCGGGGAACCCGGGCACCGCCTGCCTGGGCTGCGTCTCGACGCCGCCCAGGCGTCGGAGCGTCTCATCGAACACGGCCGGACGATGCGCGCCGTCCACGCCTTCGCCGGCCGAACGCCCGGCCGTGGTGTTGAAGTGGCGGGTCAGGCCGACCGTGTTGAGGCTCTCCGGGATGCGCAGCGCGCGCAGCTCGGCGAGCCGTTGCTCGCGCGCCGCGTCGGCCCGCGCGGCGCCTTCGGCCGCCTCGCGCGCCTTCAGCAGCGCGGCGAGCCGGTCCATCTCCTGGCGCACGACGGCGCGCTCGAACACCGCCTCCGGCCGGACCTCCAAACCCTCGTCCATGCGCCGCAGCAGGGCCAGCGCGGCCCGGTCCTGTCCTCCGGCGATGTAGCGCTCGCAGGACTCCACCTGCCCGGAGAAGACGCGGTCCCCCAGCAGGTCCGACATGGCCCGTCTCAGGTAGCCGGGCTCGCCCGCGCCGACGCGGACCGGACCCTCGTCGCCGAGCGCGGAGCCGAAACGGGACAGGTCGGGCAGCGGCCGCGCCGACGCGGCCGCGCGGGAGCGGTCCACGAGCTCCAGGCGCGCCTCGTTGGGGATGGAGCGCGCGAGCTGCTCGACCGTCATGTCCTCGCGGCCGCGGCCGTGCAGGCGCGCCAACGCCCGGTAGAAGAGCAGGCTCTGGGTATGTCCCTGCGGGCTGTCCGAGAAGCCCAGCGTCTCGTCCGGGCCGATGCGCCGCAGGGCGGCGGCGTCCATGAACACGACCTCGCCGGCCCGGCGCTCGACGCCGTTGACGACCTGGTCGCGGGTGAGGATCATCTCCTGCGGCGAATCACCGCCGGTCAACCCGCGCCGGGCGAGGAACATCATGGCCGCGGCCGACTGGTCGATGGCCGCCTCCGGGATGGCCATGGCTTCGCGCACGGTGAGCAGCTGCGGGTCCTTGCCCTCGATGACGCCCATGGCCATCGCCGGCGAGCCGCCCGTGTCCACGAAGCCGTGGCCCTTCGCGGCCCAGCCGCGCGGCAGCGCCTCCTCGAACTCGCGGTAAAGGGCGACCTCCTCGCGGAGGTCGTCCACGCGGTGCTGCCAGGTCATCTGGCTGCCCGGCTCCCGGTACGCCTTCACCGCGACGCGCTCGCCCCCGGCCAACCGGCCTTCGAGCACCGGGCCGGTGGAGCCCTCGCTGCTGAGCACCCGCGTCAGCGCGACCTTCGGCAGGAGCGCGGCGATGGAGTCCCACTCGGGCGGGCGCTGCGCCACGCCTTTGAACGGCGTCTCGGCCTCGACGCGGGCGAGGAAAGCCGCGTTGGGCCCGGGCTCGGCGGCGCCCACCCGCGCGGGTCCGGGCTCGCCCAGCGGCAGCGCGCGGCCCGACACCTGGACGGTGCCGCCGGCGACGTCGCGGACCTTGAGCACCCCGTCGAAGACGCCGAGCGCCGCGACCGGACGCGAGTCCCACGAGCGCGGCGCGCGCAGCCGCGGGTCCTCGCCGAGGCGGAACTCCTGCCGCGGCGCCAAGGGCACGGCCAGGTGCGGGTTGGCCCGGTCGAACACGACGAACGCCGGCTTCGACGCCGCGAGCCGGACCGCGTGCTCGGGGTGCTCGCGCGCGAATCGCTCGGCGGGCCAGACCTCGACGACCAGCCGGCCCAGCTCGCCTTTGCCCAGGCGCACTCGCGCGCCGGCCTGGGCGTCGAGCCGCGCGACGCCGTCGCCGACCGGCCGCCAGCGCGGCAGGGACAGGCGCTCGATGACGCGCTCGCGCCAGCTCGTCGCGGGCGGCACGCGGGCGTCGCCGTAGCGCAGGGAGACCTCCGCCGCCCGGCGGATGATCTGCGCGTCCGTCGCCTCGCGCACGGTCCCGTCCGGCTGAGGCCTGTAGGAGCGCCGCAGCGACGCCACGCTGAGACCGTAGGACTCGAGCATGTCGAAGGAGAAGAGCTGCAGGCGCAGGGAGTTGGAGTCCGTGACGATGAAGCGCCAGCCCTCCGGGGTCTTGACCGCTCCGTTGAGGACGACGGCGTGATGGGCGTCCCGGCGCGTGAGGGGCAGCCGGAAACGGATGGAGGCGAACACGGCCCCGTCGCGGCGCAGCGTCTCGACGAGGTCCGCCTCGCGCGGCGCGACGCCCTCCCAGGCGAGCTCGTAACCCAGCTCCTCGAGCACGCGCCCCTTCTCCATGTGGTCCGTCCCGCGCTCGCGCAGCGGGGCGTAGTTGAGGTACTCGGAGAGGCGCAGGAAGCGGTCGTAGCCCAGGACCGCGCGCACGGGCGCGAACTCCGGGTGGTTGTAGGTGGAGCGCACCGAGCAGTCGCTGAAGCGCTGCAGGTCGATGCGGTCCGAGGAGAGCGCTCCGACCACGCCGCGCTCGTCGCGCTTGAAGGCCGCCACCGCCAGCGCCAACGCCTCGTCGGCGGACAACGAGCGGGCGCCGCCGGCCCCCGTGCGGCGGGCGTAGTCGCGGTAGGCCTCGTCGCCGATGAACGGGCGCACGGCGCGCCGGGCCAGGTCCCGGGCGGCGGCCGCCGCGCGGCGCGCGGCGTCGGCGTAGCCGGCCGG
>JANRKA010000065.1:0-4295 GCA_033875325.1 Elusimicrobiota bacterium
GGCCGTCGTCGCCGGGCGCGACGACGCGTCGGCCGAAAACGGGGCGCGGGGCGGCGCCGCCGAAACCCGGCGCCCGCGCGGCGGGCGCCGGGTCCGCGGCCGCGGGCCGCGCGTAGCCGGCGGGCGGGGTTGACGGCGAGCCGTATTTGCGCGCGACGGTCAGGTAGGCGCCCAGGTGGTCGTCGAAATGGGCCAGGTTGTAGTCCACGGCCTCCAGGTACCGGGCGATACGCGCCTCGTCCCAACCCGCGCGGCGCAGCAGGGCGGAGAACTCGCCGCGGAAGGCGGGGTCGGCGAAACGCTCGCGCCAGGGGGCGACGGCCTCGCGGTAGACGGCGGGGTCGTTGTACTCGGTGCGCGAGGCCACGGGGAAACCCTTGAGCATGAGGTCATCGTCGGCGAACTTGGCCATACGCGCGGTCGGCAGCGGCTCGGCGATGACCTTCTCGAAGTCGATGAGCACCGGCTTCTCGCCGGGCCGGCCGAAGAGGATGTTCGTCTTGTTGAGGTCCTCGGCGCGGAACACCAGCTTGAGCACGGCGTAATCGGCGCGCGCGCGCGCCTCGATGGCGCGGTAACGCGGCTCGTCGGGCGCCGCCGCGGCGCCCTCGGTGAGGACGAACCGCTCCTTGCCGTGCTCGAAGGCGACGGCGCGAGGCGCCACGCCGAAGCTGCGGCCGAACCAGCGGCGCACGATCTCGCGCATCGCGAGCTCGTTGCCGGCCCGGTCGGCGGGACTGAGCGCTTTGTGGTCGTCGTCGAGCACGCTGTTGGTCTGCGAGACGCGTTTGAGGTACCAGGTCCGGCCGCCGGCCTCGATCTTGACGGCGTCGCTCGCGCGCCCCTCCTGCGGACGCTCGAGCACCCTCACCGCGTCGGCGCCCGCGTCGCGCAGCACGGCGGCGACCTCGCCGAGGTCGCGGGCGTTGACGCTCTGCGCCGCGTCGCGCGCGGTCCCGTCCGGGCGCGGCGCGTCCAACGCGAGAGCCCGGTTCAACTGGTCGAGCATGCCCTGATGCAGCGGCGCGATGTTGCGCCCGCGCGCGGAAGCGACGGGGTCGCCGAGGTAGCCCGGACCCGAGAGCAGCCCCCGCGCGATGAGCCGCGCCTCGAGCCCGCCCTCGCCCTTCAGGCGCGCGCGGTCGTCGGCGAGCACCTCGGGGCGGCCCTTGAGGGTGCCGCGCGCCGCGCCGTCGAGCCGGAACTCGGTGCGCGCGCCGCCGCCCTCCGTCGGGACCTGGCGCACGCTGACGGCGCCGGGGTCGCCCAGGCCGCCGAAGCCGATGCCTTTGGCCTGCAGCGCGGCGACCGCGTCGAGCAGGCCCTGCCAATCGGGCCGCGAGATGGCCGCCAGGCGCGTCGCGTCCGTCAGGGGGACGAAACCCTCGGGCGGGCGCTCGACGACGACGAGCCAACGGCCGTCGCGCTCCGCGCGGCCGAGGGCGCCGGCGTCGAACGCGCGGCCCCCCTCCACCAGGCTCAACGCCCCGGCGTTGGCGGGGCCCGCGCCCAGCAGCCGCGGCACGCGCACGTTGTCCGGCAGGCCCACGCCCGCCATCGCCGCGAGCACGCGCGGCTCGTTGGGCGTCGCGTCGAGCCGCAGGACCGCCGGCGTGCCGCCGGCCTCGGCGGCGTAAACGCCGCGCGCCGCGTCGGGGGCGCCGGGCAGGGGGCCCGTGACGCGCAAGCCCGCCGGGAGCTTGGGCGGGAAAGGCGAGTCCTCGACGACCCAGCGCGGCGCGGCCGGGCGGGGCGGCTGAGAGGGAGCCGGCGCGGCGCCGCGCAGCCAGCCGAAGAGGCCGCCGCCCTCGGAAGCGCCCACACGCGTCGGGCCGTCGTCGCCCGCGTCGGAGAGCCGGGGGCTCAGGCCGGGGACGACGCCGGGCAGCGGCGGCGCGACCGGCGCGGCGTCGGGGCGCGCCGACGCGGCGGGCGGGAACAGGTCGAGCTCGATGGCCGCCAGATCGCGGGGCCCGCGCTCGAAGAGCCCGGGGTTCTCCGCCGCCAGCTCGCGCTGGAGGTCCTGGACGAACTCGTCGAAACGCGCGGCGCGCTCGCGCGCGTAGGCGGGGTCGGCCTTGTACCAGTCGCGGAAGAAGTCGCGCCCGTTGAGGCGCAGCATGTCGAAGACGCGGTCGAGCCGGCCGGTGTACTCCGCGGCGATGGTCGCGCGCTCGTTGCGGCCGCCCCACAGGTAGAGCCGGGCGTCGTTGTGCACGCCCATGATCTCGCCCGGGGACTCGAGGACCCCGCGCTGGCGCGCCAGGCCCAGCGCGAGGTATTCGATGGCGTGCGCCAGCTCGTGCGCGGGTTTGTTGCCGCGCGGCTCGAGCAGGCGGCCCAGGCCCCATTGCACCAGCGGCAGGACGCCCCCGGTCGCCAGCCCGTACGAGTGGCCGTGCGCGCTCACGGCGGACAGGCGGCCGTCCTTGAAGGAGACCCCCTCCACCGGCGTCGCGCCCAGGGTCCCGGCGAACACCGCGAACAGCGTCACCGGGCTGAAGGCCGTCAGGCGCTGGCGCGGCGTGCCGTAGAACACGGTCTGCCACCACAGGCGCAGCGGCGCCAGCGGCGAGCCCAGCACCGAGGCCTCGAAGCGGACCTCCGGGCGCGGGCCGCCTGCCGCCGCGATGCGGTCGGCCAGCGCGTGCGCGACGCCGTGGTAGCGCCGCGCGACGGCGACCTTCTCGGCCGGCATGGAGCGGTCGAGCCAGGTCATGCGCAGCTCGCGCCCCGGCGCGGGGTCGGCGGCGCCGACGCGGACGGGGCCCTCGGAGGCGGCGCCGCGCTCGAGGGCGCGCAACACGCCCTCGTAGTGGACGCGCAGCGGGTCGGGGCGGCCGAGCAGGCGGTCCATCAGGCCCGGCTCCGGCACGCGGGTCAGGTCGCCGGCGTCGAGCACGAGGGCGCGGTCGGCCGCGTCGCCGGGCAGGCGGCCGTAGCCCACGTCCTGCCCGAACTTCGCGGCGTGGTCCCCGCCGAGGTTGTCGTCGAGCCGCAGGCGCGCCTTGACCAGGTCCTCGACCAAAGCGCGGGCTTCCGCGCGGGCGCGCGCGCGCGACTCCGGCGTCCCCTCCCTGAGCGCCGTCGCCAGGTCGCGCCCGTGGAAGCGCTGCTGCGTGAGGTAGGCGACCTCGCGGACCTTGCCGCCGGCCTCGAAACGCGCGATGCCCGTCTCGCCGAGCCGAGGCGCCCGGCCGATGGCCTCCAGCGCCGCGTTGCCGCGCCGCTCGCGGCGCGCCTCGGCGAGGCTGTCGGCGCGCGTGTCCCCGTTGACCTGGCTGAACACCTTGAGCACGAGCTCGTCGGAGCCGGGGTGCGCGTACACGTCCTTGAAGGCGCCGCCGCCCAACCGCTCCACGCGGGCGCCCCCGATCTCCAGCGGGGCGCCGCGGCCCGGCCCGAGGCGGCGGAACACGGCGCCGGGCGGCAGCTCGGCGGCCCCGACGCGGACCGGCGCCGGCGCCGCGGCGACGGGCGCGGCCGCGGGAGCGCCCTGGCGGCGGATGAACTCGGCGGTCTCCGCCTCGAAACGCGCCCGCTGCGCCGCCGAAGGCGGGTCGCGGCCGAAAGCGAGCCCGCCCGAGCGCGAGAGCAGCTTCACGAAGTCGGCCAACGGCATGACCACCGGCCGGCCCGCGCCGGCGACGCTGGAGTCCTGGAACTCGATGGTCGTCCTGCCGCCGGCGTCCTTGATGGAGCCCCCGCGCAGGTTCACCGCGTGCGGGCCGCCCCCGCCGTTGAGCCCGGCCGCGTAGTTGATGACCACGACCACGTCCTCGCCGCCGGCCACGCGCGAGAAGATGGAGCCCGGCTCGACGAAGGACAACGACCGGCCCGTGTCGAGCGCGACGAGTTTGGCCACCGAGCGGATGTCCGCCGGGTCCAGGCCCTCGGCCTCGACGCGCGCCAGGAAGGCGTCGCCCAGGCGGCGGCGCAGCAGCGCCGAGAGGTCGTCGAAGGGCAGGCCGAGCTGGTTGGACAACGCGCGCAGGCTGCAGGTCATCGCGCCCTCGCCCTGGTACTCGACCTTGCCGTCGGCCCCGTTCTCGCCGCGGCTGGCCCGTCCCCGCGCCAGCCGCAGGGCGACCGTCGCGGCCGCGTCCGCTTGCGCGGCAGTCATGCCCTCCAGGCGGTAGCGGGCCGACTCCAAGCCGCGGCGGCGGCGCAGGTCGGCGGCGTCGAGCGCGGCGCGGTACTCCGCTTCGGCCGCCAGGCGCTCGGCGTCCGCCGCCGGCGCCCGGCGCCGTCCGGCGCGGGCGCGGCCCAGCCCCTCGACCGCGTCCGCGAGCAGG
>JANRKA010000066.1:0-22918 GCA_033875325.1 Elusimicrobiota bacterium
CGCGCGCGCGCGCGCAGGCGGCGGCGCGCGGGGCGCGCGGACTGCCGGCGCCGGAGAGGCACGCGTTGGTGCAGCGCCTCGTCGTCGTGGCGCGCGCCGACCTGGTCGTGCACCCCGACGAGGCCGCCGGCCTGCGCGAGCTCGCGGCCGCGATGGGGCTGGCGCCGGAGTTCGTGGACAAGATCCTGAAGTTCTTCGAATAGGCGCAAGGAGGCGGCATGGGCTTGGAGCGGGCGGCGATGGAGGGACCGGGCGGCGGGGCGGACTTCGCCTCGGTCATCACGGCGTTGGCGGGCAAAGCCGGCCTGAAGGTGGTCAAGAAGACCGCGGACATGGTCGTCGTGCCGTTCGACATGGGCGAGGGCCGCAAGCAGAACGTCTTCGTGTCCTTCCTGGGGCTGGACGCGGCCAAGCAGAACATCGTCTCGGTGTTCTCGCCCGCGCTCAAGCTCGCCCAGGGACAGGAGGTCGGCGCCAAAACCGCCAACGACCTCCTGCGCCGCACGGCCAAACTCGCCCGCGGCGCCTGGGCCATCATCACCATCGGGGGAGACGACTATCTCGGCTGCCTCGAGACCTTGGCGTTGGAGACGATGCAGCCCGAGGAGCTCAAATACGCCTGTTTCGGGACCAGCGCGACCGCCGACGACCTCGAGAAGTCGCTGGGCGTGGACTCGTTCTAGGCGTCAGGGCTCGCGGTAGGTGGCCAGGCGCCGGCGCCAGCCGGGCAGCCAGCCCTGCTCGGCCGCGCGCCGGTCGGCGGGGGCGTTGGCCACGCGGCGCGTGAGCGCGGCGTCGCAGCCCGCGGCGAAGGCCTCCACCGACGGCTGGCCGGGCCCCGCGTCGGCCATGAGCTCGAGGGCCTGCAGCAGCCCCCAACCCTCGC
Source organism: Elusimicrobiota bacterium (assembly GCA_033875325.1). Classification (GTDB taxonomy): domain Bacteria; phylum Elusimicrobiota; class Elusimicrobia; order UBA1565; family UBA9628; genus GWA2-66-18. The sequence continues at coordinate 887 of JANRKA010000066.1, forward strand.
CGTTGTAGCGCTCGGCCGGGTTGATGCCTTCACCCTTGAAGTTGACGAAGTCCACGAGCGCGTACACGCCGTTGGGCGCGGCCGCGACGCGGTAGAAGCGTTCCTCCAACCGGGCGCGTTCGGCCGCCGGGGCGGCGGCGAGCACCTTGGGCAAGGCGGCCTCGAGGCGGCCGGCGATGAACCGGGCCTGCTGAGGGATGGTGTCGGCCAGGAGCCGGCGCAGCTCGGTCAGGCGCGGGCCGTCGAACTCGGCGTAGAAGGACGCGCGGTCGTTCCAGGGACAGCCCGGGCGCGGCGTGACGGCCAGCCAGGCCGGCAAGGCGACGCCTTCGGCGGCCAGGTGGTCGAGCAGGCCGGGGAAGGTCTCGGTGAAGCGGCCGGGGCGTCCCGGGACATACCAGAGGAAGTGGCCGATGCCCAGGGAGGGGAAGTCCTCGTGCTGGTTCCAATGCGTGAGAAGCTCGACCTTGCCGCCGGCCTCGTTCTGGAAGATGCGCCGGCCCACGGAGAGGGCCTGCTCGGGGGTGAGCCGTATCTCGCGCGGCGTCGGGGCGGTCTGCGCCGCGGCGCAGGCGGCGAGGCACAGCAGGAGGAGGGGGGCGCGGGGGCTCATGGACCGATTATAGCAGGGCCGGGACCTTGGGCCCAGGGGCGGGGGGGCCGCCTGGCGGCGCGTTTTGGGCCTCCCGGCCCGAGGGGGCGCGGGCGTCCCGGTGCTAGGATGGAGTCATGAAGAACGCCCTCCTCGTCGTGTCCCTCCTCGCCGCCGCCGTTCCCGCCGCCGCGTGGGACCGCCTCGACGGGCAATACAGCGGGGTTCGTTCCTTCCACACCGAAGCCGTGACGGACGAGGCGTCCTGGCGGGCGTTGTGGGCGCGCCACGCCCCGGGCCAGCCCGTTCCCGAGGTCCGCTTCGACAGCGAGCAGGTCGCGGCCGTGTTCCTCGGGCAGACCCAGTCCGCCGGCGTGCGCGTGGAAGCCGAGGTGACGGCCGACCCGCTCGACCCGTCCCGCGTGGTGGTGTTCTACCGGCCGGTGCGCCCGTCGCGCCCGGGCTTCGCCGCGACCGTGATGGCGTCTCCGTTCGTGTTCGTCAAGACGCGCCGCGCCTCCGAGACCGTGTTCGAGGCCGACGCCGTCATGAGCGTCCCCGCTCCCGGCGGGCGCGCGCCGTCCAATCCCGTCGATGAGCGCCGCATGCGGACCATGCTCGACGGCTTGGCCGACCCGTCCTTCGACTGACGCCGGGTCCGCCCCTGGACGCCTAGGCCCCTCGGTCACTCCTTGATTGGGCCATAAGCTCCCCTCGACAATATGAGGAACCCCCCTTATACTGGGGTTGTGAAGCGACCCCTCTCCGCTTTGCTGACGGCGGCCCTCCTCCTGGGCACCCCCGGCCTCCCGGCCTGGCAGGCTCTCGCCGCCTCGGGCAAGGTCACGACGGGAAGCGGCCGCTCCAACACCGGTCCCGGCGGTCAGGCCGGCGCGCAGGCGGGCGTGGGTACGGCGGGACCGGCGAGCATCGGCGTGCAGCCCATCGCGCTCACCGGCTCCTTCTCCCTTAATACGGCCGCTCCGGCGCCCATCCTCGACCGCGCCGCCGTCCCGCTGGCCGCGCCCGCGCCGTCCCTGCCCGCGTCGCCGGCGACGGACCTTCGGGCCGCCGCCGACGCGCCCAAGGCCCCGCGTCCCGCCGACCCCGCCGGCCCCGCCGCGGCCGCGCCCGTCGCCGGAGCCCCGGTCGTCTCCCCCGTCGCCGCCGCGCTGCTCGCGCCCAACGACGCGCCGGGCGCTCCCGAGACCGTGGCGTCCGCCCTCGAGGAGGCGGGCCGCAGCCTGGCCGCGCCGGACGCCGACCCCGCGGCCGTGCTCGACCGCCTGTTCGCGGCGGGCGTCAAGCGCGCCGACATCGACCGCGTCCTCGCCGAGCGGCGCGGCTCCGGGGCGAAGTCCCTGCGCCGCCTGGCCCCGTTCCTGGCCACGGCCGGCGCCTCCGCGGCGGCGGCGCCCGTCCCGGGGACTCCGGGCGCGGCGGCCGCGCCCAAGAAGAGCCTCCTGCGCAAGATCAAGGACGCCTTCGACGTTTCGCAGTACAACTCCAGCGAGAAGGCCTACATCGCGGGCCAGGCCGTCTTCCTGCTGGCCATCTCGGTGTACCTGGCGTCCTTGCCGCTGCTCGTTCAGGCTTTGACCGGCGACACCGCCCTGCTCGGCGCGGCGCGCACGGTGCACTTCTGGGTGTTCGGCGGAGCCTCCTTGTTCGCCGGCGCCGTCGTCTCGCGCAGCCCCATGAAACGCGTGCTCGTGGGCGCGGCCGGCGCGCGCGCGGCCATCTTCGGCTCCATCGGCTTGTTCACCTTGATGGGCGGCCTTCCCTGGGCGGCCTTCCTGGTGCTCGTCGGGGCCAACGCCCTCATCGTCTCGATGAACCACCTCGTGGACATCGACACGGGCGGCGCCGCCAAGGTCTTCAACACCGACAAGAAGATCGAGAAGGCCGGCTACACCTACGATTTCATCTTCTTCAGCATGATGATGGTCATCCCGCCGCTGTTGGGCATGCCGTTGGACTGGCTCACGGCGACCTACGGCAGCCACGTCGGCGCGGGCGCGGGTTTCGCCGTGTTCGGCGCCTTGATGGCCATCGTCGCCCTCATCTACGGCAGAAAGGTCAAGACCATCGGGGAGGCCATCGTGGAGGCGCCCCTGCGCGGCCTGCGCGACGCCGTCGCCCGCTCCTGGAAGGCGGTGAGGACCTTCTTGGGCATCCTGCGGGACATCCCCGCGCGCCAACGGGAGACCTGGCGCATCATCGACCAGAACAAGGCCATCAAGGCCCGGCTGCTGATGGCCACGCTCGAGAATTTCATGGAGGACGCGTTGTTCGCCGTCATCATCCCCTATTACGCCATCGAGATGCTCGGCCTGGGCATGACGGGCAACGGCGTCGTGTTGTCGGCCATCACCGCGGGCGGACTTCTCGCCTCGACCCTGCTCGTCAGCCGCGTCCAGGAGTGGTCGGCCAAATACGGCACCTACCGCGTGCTCCAGGCCCTGACCGTGTTCGCCGCGCTCGCCTTCATCCCGACCATCGGCCTGTGGGCCGCGCCCTCCATCGCGGTCGCGGTGCCCGCGGTGTTCCTGCTCAAGCTCATGCTCACCCCGCTGCGCTCGCGCATGCGCGCCCTGCTGCAGGTCGAGATCAAGAACGACCCGCGCGCCGCCCCGCACGCCGACGCCATCTACAGCCAGATGACCACCTTCGAGGTGTTCGCCGCGGGACTGGGCGGGCTGTTCTTCTCCTGGATGCTGATTTCGACCTTGCCCGTCACCTTGCCCTTCGGGCTGGGCGCCTTCGTCATCACCGGCGGCGCTCCGTTCCTGGCCTCGGTGTTCGGCTCGCTCGCGGCGATGAAGGTGGTGACGCTGTTCATGCTCGGCATGGGCGTCGTGTATTTCCTCGGCCTGCGCTGGGTCAAGAGCCAGCTCGACAAGCCGACCATCAAGGTCCACGCGTCTCCCGAGGGCAACGAGGAGAAGATGCTGGCCCAGCTCGCGCAGAGCCTGCAGGAGAACGGCCTGCCGCCCTACAAGACGGCGACCGTGACCGAGGCGGCCGACCCCCTGCGTCCGACCGTGGTCATCATGTCGCCCGCTTCGCGCCACAAGATCGCCATCGCGCGCGAAGGCGGGCGCCAGTCCCCGGGCGACGTGCACCTCGTGCTCGACGCGTCCTGGGCGCCGCAGGAGACCTACGCCGACGGCCGCACGCGCATCCTCGTGCGCAAGGCGGTGGTCTTCGACGCCGAGGGCCAGGCGACCCTCGTCGAATACGCCCAGCCCAAGGTCGTGACCCGCAAGCGGGTATGGACCTTCTTCGGGCCGCGCGAGAAGGAGGTCATCGAGACGCCTCAGGGCATGCGCCGCGCGGGCTACTTCGCCAACTTCTTCACCCTCGGCGCCAACGGCCGCACGGACGGCCACGTCTTCGAGAACAACCACGCCGCGCCCCAGTCCAACTCGCTCCAGCTCGAGGTCACCACCAACGACAAGCTCGGCACGCGCCTGCTGATGGCCGCGCGCGGCGTGACCGTGCCCGTGACCCTGGCCTTCGCCCTGCCGCTGCACACGCTCGCGTCGTCCGCCGGCCGCACGGCCCCGGCCGCGGTCGCGGCCGCCGGTCAGGGCGTGGCGACGGTGTCCATGCCGGGAGCGGAGGCGGTCGCGTCGCGCCGCGTCAACGGCAGCGTCGCGGACTTCGCCTCGCAGGTGGTCTTCGCCGGCAAGGAAGTCCCCATCGCGGGGCGAGAGGACGGCGCGACCGCCTGGGTCGAGGACAAGGTCGAGTTCCGCGTCAAGGCGTACGGCCCGGGCTTCGCCGGCGGAGCGGTCGAGCGCATCGTCAACGCGCGCGGCTTCGGCCTGCACGCCGCGGTCTTCCAGGCCCTGACGGACCCGGCCATGACGGCCGACGGCGGCGTCACCATCGAGGCGGTGGGGGTCAAGCCGGGCGTCGAAGGCATGCGCACGACGCTGCGCGTCGAGGCGGGGGACGCGCCTTGGTTGGGCGGCGCGCGCACGCCCATACGCGAGCACATCGACGCCTTCCTCGACGCCTACGGCAAGGATGAGGTCGTCATCAAGCCGTCGGGGTCCGCGTTCCACTCCGGCTACGGCGTGGAGTTCTTCAAGAAGGACCGCCGCGCCGCGGCCTACGCCCACGCCCTGCAGCTCTCCGGCGACGTGCACATGACCGAGGACGGCGCGGTGCTCGTGGACGGCCGCGTGGACTCCGCCCCGCTCTTCAAAGGCGGGCGCCGGATGGAGACGACCCTGCGCGTGCTCGCCTCGCGCACGCCGTGGGACGGCTTCGCGACCTCGGGCGTGTTCGCCCGCGTCGGGCCGCACGGCAAACCCACCACCGCCGAGGCCGCCGACCCGCGCGACAACGCGACCGTCGAGCCCTGGGAGTCCCTGCTCCGCGAGTGGAAAGCCGCGGGGCTGCTCGACGACGCCTCCGCCCGCGAGCTCGACGCCGAGGTGCGCGCGTTGGGCCCCGCCGCCTTCGCGGCCATCGCCGCCGAGGAGGACCGCCGCCGGGACTTCTACCGCCGGCGCGCGGGCGAGCCGTTCAAGGCCCAGACCGACCTCATCGGCCTCGACGTGATGATCGAGCGGCGCGTGGGAGCCGACGGGCGCGTGAAGCTCGTGCCCGTCGTCATCGAGGTCAACGACCACGACTCCGGCGGGCAGTACAACCTCGACCTGGCCAACCGCGGCACCGACAAGGTCGGCGAGCACTCCCGCCTGTGGATGGCCACCGCGCTGCAGCGCGCGCGCCGCGAGGCCCTGGAGGGCAAGCGCATCGTGATGGTCGGCGCGGGCTACCGCGGCAAACGCTTCATCTTCGAGCGCGCCGCGCAGCTCAAGGTCGAGGTCGTGCTCGTCGCCCCCCGCGACGCCTTCGTCGAGGAGCTGCTGCGCGACGGCCTGGTCACCGAGTTCATCGAGGCGGACAACTCCAAACCCGCCGAGGCGCGCGCCGCCGCCCTCAAGAAGCTGCGGCGCTCCATCCGCAAGAACGGCCGGCTCGACGGCATCACCACCTCCTGGGAGGACGACGTGCCGCTGGCCGCGGCGCTGGCCGAGGACCTCGGCCTGCCCTACCACTCCCAGGCCGCCGCCGCCGCGGTCCGCAGCAAGGCCAAGACGCGCGACATCCTCAACGAGGCGGACGTCTCCAAGGTCGCGGTGTTCCGCCTGCGCAACCCGCTCGACGCCGACGCGCGCCTGCGCGCGGAGCTCAAGCGCGAGTTCCTCGCCCGCCTCGACGAGATCGGCTTCCCCGCCGTGCTCAAGCCCCAGCTCGGGGCGGCCGCCATCGGCCCCATGCGCATCAACTCGCTCGACGACGCGCTGGCCGTCTACGACAAGGTCGTCGCCGTGGTCCGTCCCGAGGTGGACGAGATCTTCAAGCAGGGCACCGACCTCCAGCTCGAGACCTACCTCGACGGACAGGAGTACGACATCGACGTGACCATGATCGGCGGGCGCGTGACGGCGGCCACCATCACCGACAACAAACCCACGCGCGAGCCCTACTTCCAGGCGACCGGCTCGGTGAGCCCCAGCCGCGGCATGACGCGCGCGCAGCAGCGCGAGGCCATCGACCAGGCCGTCAAGGCCGCCCAGGTCCTCGGCCTGACCGACGGCGTGCTCCACATCGAGGGCAAGTACACCTCCCGCGGCCCGCGCATCATCGAGGCCAACGGCCGCATGGGCGGGGAGTACGTCTGGGATTGGAACAAGACGGTCTGGGGCCTGGACCTCGTCGAGGAGGGCCTGATGATCGCCGCGGGCATCAAGGGCAAGCCGTTCCTGCCCGCTGAGCCGCTGACCCACCTCGACGGCGACTTCGTCATGACCGAGGGCCACGGCGTCGTCGACGAGCTCGACGTGGACGACGCGGTGCGCCGCCATCCCGGCTTCCATTCCTTCACGCGCAAGTTCGCGCCGGGCGACCGCGTCTCCCCGCCCGTGTCGGGCACCAACCGCCTGGGCATGATCGTCGCCAAGGGGCGCACGCCCGACGAGGCCGCGAAGAACCTCCGCGAGCTCAACGCCCTCGTGCGCGTGCGCCTGCGCCCCGACGCCACGCGCCCCTGAGACCTTCGGGCCCGGCGTCCTAGGCCTTTTCCCGGCGTAAAACAGGGCCCTTCGGGAGCCCGCGCCGTCCGGGGCGGTGATACACTGCGGGTATGAACATCCGCCGCCCCCTCGCCGCTCTCCTGGCCCTCCTCGTCGCCTCTCCCGCCCCCGCCCAGCGGATTATCGGACGCGCCCCCGTCGCGGGCTCTCTCGGCGCCCGCCCCATCCCGCTCCTGCCGCCCGCCGAGGCGCTGCGCGCCCCGGCGATCGCGTCCGCGTTCGTCCTGCCCTCGTTGACGCTGACGCCTTCGGCCGCCGCCTCGCTGCGGACCGGGCCGCTCCTGGGCCGGGCCGTCGCCGCCGCCGACGCCGTTCGTCTCGCCGCCGGCGCCGCGGGCATGGCCGCGCCAGCCGACGCCCCGACCGTTCCGCCGGCGCCGCTCGGCGCGGCCGCGGAAGGTCCCGGCGCATTCGCCAAACGCGCGATGGATCTGTTCGCCGGCCGCTCGCTCGAGTCCCATGAGGCGCTCGCCGTCGCCTACAAACCCGCGGCCGCCCGCGCGGAAGGCGCCATCCCCGGAGACGACGAGCTCACCTCCCGCGTCGCCCGCTCCCCGCTCACCAACAGGGAGCGCATGGACGCGCTCATCGAGCTGTTCAAGCTCGGCGGCGCGACCGACGCCGACATCGTCCTGCAGGATGCGGGCCGCGGCGCCAGCAACGTCATCGTCACCAAACGCGGCCGCAGCGACCGCGTCATCGTGGTCGGCGCCCATTACGACAAGGTGCATGAGGGCCGCGGCGTCATCGACAACTGGACGGGCTCCACGCTGGTGGCGAACCTGCACCAGGCGTTCCACGGCGTGGACACCGAGGCCACCATCGTCTTCATCGCGTTCGCGCGCGAAGAGGAAGGGCTCATCGGCGCGTCCCAATACGTGCGCTCGCTCTCGCGCGAGCAGCGCGCCAAAATCGATGCGATGGTCAACCTCGACACCCTCGCGGTGGACGGCACCTTCGCGTGGCAGGGCAACTCCACCCAGGTCCTGGTGGACCGCATCGTGCAGGTGGCCGCGGCGACCAACCACCCGGCGCAGGCCGCGCGTCTGACCGGCGGCGACGCCGACTCCTCGGTGTTCCGGCGCGCGGGCATCCCCGCGGTCACCGTTTTCGGCGCGTCGCAGGACGTGATTTTCGACATCATCCATTCCGAGAACGACAACATGGCCGCCTTCAACTTCGTGCACTATAAAAACGCCTACGAACTGGTCATCGAGGTGCTCAAATCCCTCGACGCGCGGCCGCTGGGCGCCGAGGGACGGCGGCGCGTGTGACGACCGCGCGACGAGGACCGGCCGCGCGGGCCCAGGAAAGGTTGGGACCATTGCCTGGCGCGTTTCGGGTCCTTCGACCCGCCGGTCGCGGTCGTGCCGCTTGATATCATCCGGAACAGGACGCTGGTAAATCGAACGATGAACGGGGAAATCGTGACGAAACAGGCGAAGAAGGGACTGTCCATCTTGTGTTGTTGCGTGCTCATGAGCGGCGCGTTGGCGCCGGCTCACGCGCTGACGGTGCGCGCGCCCCGCGTGGCCGCGCCCGCCGCGAACCCCGGCGTCGCCGCCGCGGTGACCGGCCTTCAAGGCCGCTTGAACCCCGCCTTCCCCGGCGGGGTTTCCCTTAATAGCGGCCTCCTGGCGACGCCCGCGCCGCTGGCCGCCCCGGCGCGGCCGCTGCTCACGCCCGCCCCGCTGCCCGCCGCGGCCGTCCCCGTCTCCGCGCGCGTCTCCGTCGCCGGTCCCGCGTCGGCCGCCCCCGCCGACGCTCCTCGCGCCGCCGCTCCCCGCGCCGCGCTCGAGGCCGTCGAAGGCCTGGCCGCCGGCCTGGCGCCGCGCGAAGGCGAGGCCGCCGGCTCCGCGCGCGCCGAAGGCCTGTCGCACCGCTTCTTCGACCTGGCCGCGCCCAACGACGGCGCCGCCTCCGACGCCGCGTCCATCCCCGGCATGCCCGAGGCGCCGGAGCCCGCGAGCAACCACCCGCGCGTGGTCTTCCTGCTCGACGTGTTCCAGGGCCCGGTCTCCGACCGCTTCGCCCGCTACCTCGACACCCTCGTGGACCAGAAGGTGCAGGTCGTCGTCTTGACCGACCGCCCCGAGAGCGGCCCGGGCTCCATCGGGGAGATCCTGCTCTCCAAGCTCAAGGCCAAGCGCGCCAACGGCGTCATCGTGGTGGCCAACAACGGCGCGAAGATCTTCGCCTACAGCTCCAGCCGCTCCAAGCAGCACCAGCCGCTGGTGCCCAACGCCCCGGGCTTCCCCGAGCAGGCGCTGGCGACCTTCGCGTCCCTCAACGCCGAGCTCGCCGCCAAGTTCGGCGTGCCGGCCGCGGTCGAGACGCGCTACGAGGACGGCAAGGGCAAGACGCTCTCCACCCTGTCCTACTCCCTGTCGCTGCCGCGCGAGCTCAGCGAGAAGGCCTCGGCCAAGTCCAACAAGCTGCGCGCCGACCTGTGGGTCGCCGCGCTCAATGCGCGCCTCGCCAAGGACGGCGTGCCCTACACCTTCGAGTTGTTCGTGGACGCCGCCGGCGGGCTCTCCGCCGTGACGCACGCGACTCCTCTGCGCGGGTCGCTCGGCCGCATCCGCGAGGCGCTGAAGGTCTCCCTCAACGGCCAGGATTTCCTGGCCGACCACCCCGAGAAGACCCTCATCATCGCCGACCCGGCGTGGTGGAAGAACTTCCAGCGCCAGCCGGAGCTCAAGTCCGTCAACTTCCTCGGCGCCAAGACCGCGGCCGACGCCGAGGCGCAGGTCGGCGCGATGCTCGGCGACCTGAGCCTGCAGAAGGTCTACGTGGACCGCTACATGGTCGAGAGCTACGTCCGCTGGAAGCACTACCAGTCCTACCGCACCGAAGGCGAGGACCTCGACGCCCCGGCCGGCCGCAGCGGCGGCTTCGGCGGGGGCGGGGCGCGCTCCTCCAAGGACGGGCGCGAGATGGGCCCGATGTACCTGTGGCGCGCCGCCGTCGTCTCCAAGATCCTGGAGCTGATGGGCAAGGAGCTGCGCGACGGAAGCTGGGAGCAGCTCAAGGACCAGACGCTGGACAGCCACGTCCGCACCCTCTATAAGGGGAAGGCGCTGCAGGCCGGCACCCAGGTCTACATGCCCTTCCAGAACGAGGCCGTGGCCGCCGCCCGGGGCAACAGCCTGTGGGCCAAGTATTCGGCGACCCACCTCCAGTACACGCAGCGCTTCATCCGCAACCTGAAGAAGTCCCTGCTGCCCGCCTTCCCGATGGACGTCCGCGACTTCGCGGAGACCATCCATCGCCTCGGCTCCGAGGCGATGTCGCGCACGACTCTGATGTTCCGCAACATGCTCACCGGCCGCATGTACACGGTCGGCACGCGCGTGCCGCTCTCGCGCCTGGACATGACCCCCGAGGGACAGACCTTCGTCGCGCACGTGCCGCGCACCGGCAAACGCGTGCCGGAGGTGGACGACTTCACCGCCAAGATGATGGCGTTGGCCTTGCTCAAGGCCGACGGCGTCGTGGCCAAGGCCGACGGCACCTGGGAGGTCAACCACCTGCCGCTCAAGCAGGTGCGCGTGGACTTCCACTACTACCGCGTGACCATCCCCTACGTGTTCACCCCTCAGGACCTCGTCGGCGTCGAGCTCGAGGTCACCAGCGCCATCGAGAAGATGCTCGCCGACGAGGCGTTCATCAAGCACTACGAGGAGACGATGGGCGAGCGCGACAAGGCCAAGGCCGAGGCGAAGGCGAAGAAGGCCGCGGCGGCCAAGAAGACCGGCGCGCGCGCGGCCGCCAAGCCCGAGGCCAAGAAGCCGGCTCCGGCGCCCCGCCGGAGGACGCGCTAAGATGAAGACCATCGCGGCGGTCCTGGCGCTCGCCCTCGGACTGACGCCCGCGGCTTCGGCCGGACCCGTCGGGGTCCGTCCCGTCGCCGCGCCCCGCGCCCCCGTCTCGCCCGTCGTCGCGGCCGGCGCGTCCGTGCTGCCGATGACCGGCCTCTCGTTGGCCGCCCCGCTCGCCGGCCCGTCCGCGCGTTTGACGCCGTCGCCCATCGCCGCGCGGTCGTTGACGCCGGCGGCTCCCGCCGACTCCCGGCTGCCGGCCGTCGCCGGCGTCCCGCTCGCCGGCGCCCCCGTCGGCGCCGCGCGCCCGGCCGCCGTCTCGCCGTTGGCGACGCTCGCGGCCGCCGCCGACGCTCCCGACGCGCCCGGCGCGAAGGGACCCGCGGGAGAGGAGGCCGCCCGCCCCGCCTCTTCCGAGCAGGCCGGCGCGCAGGCCGGCTCGGTCTTCGACGGTTCCGCCGCCAAAGACGAGCTCAAGGACGACGGGGCGGTCGCCGTGCCCGCGGCCGACGCCCTGCCCCGCTTCGGGCTGCGCCGCATCCTCGGCGCGCTCACGCCCCGCCGCCGCGCCCCCGCCGCCCGCCCGGCCAAGGGCAAGTCCACGGACGAGGAGGACCAGCTCGACGAGCTCGGCCTGTTCTACGCGGGCACCAGCGCGCGCGCCCTGCTCGACTCCCACATCTGGGGCGACGTCAAGTTCATCAAGCCCTCCGAGGGCTCCAAGTGGTGGTGGAACAAGTTCAAGAAGGGCGAGACCATCCGCGTCAAGGCCGGCTCGGAATGGCTGTTCCACACCCAGCTCACCGACGCCCAGACCAAGCCCATCGGCAAGCTCACCAAGCAGGACCTCGTCGGCATCTTCACGGCCAACGACCTCGCGCGCAACGGCATCGCCATCCTGCGCGCCGCCGTCGTCGAGCGCCTGACCAAGGCCCACAAGGGCCAGTTCGACGTCAACCTGCGCACCGAGGTCCGCCTCCTCCACTTCAAGACGCCCAAGCAGCTCGGCGACGAGAGCGACGCCGGCAAGCCCAAGACCGAGATCTACGACCCCTACGCCGAGCGCGCCCCGCTGAAGCTCCCCGCCGACAGCCCTCTGCGCCGCCTCAACGAGTATTACCCGAAGGCCGTCATGGTGGATCTGTCCCTCTTCGAGGGGCACCGGATCCCGCCCCAGCTCATCGAGGACATGGGCAAGCTCCAGCGCGCCGGCGTCAAGTTCGTGTTCTTCTCCGACAAGGCCGGGGCCGACCACAAGGCGCACCAGGCTCAGATCACCGACGGACTCTACGGCTCTCTCTTCGCCCTCGACGGCGGCGCGCTCGTCGTCTCGCACTCGCGCGACAAGGCGCACACCCGCGCGGCGGACCTGCTCACCGAATACGACCGCGGCGTCCTGCTCTCGCACGCGCGCATCGCGGCGTACAAGCTCGGCCTCGACCCCAAGGGCGTCGCCGAGGCCTTCATCACCCAGCCCGGCGGCTACAAAGGGCCGGCCACGACCTACTTCCGCGGACAGATCCCGGCCCCCGCGGACGCGGCGGCCTTCAAGTCCGCGCTCGAGACCGAGCTGCGCGGCGCCGGATTGCGCGGCGAGGTCGTCTTCGAGCCCGCCGGCAAAGGGCCTCGCGGCTTCGTCATCCAGCACCGCCGCATGACCGACGCGATGGGCGACGCGCTGCGCGGCCTGCAGACCATGGGCGTGTACGCCAACCCGCAGGAGATACTCGTCATCTCCGAGGACCCCGCCTACGCGAAGTCCCTCGAGAAGGCCACCGCCGGCCTGCTCGGCGAGGACGCGCCCGGCTCCAAGCAGCGCGACGGCGCCGTTCGTCCCGCGCCCGACGCCGCGACCTTGGCCGGCGTGCCGCTCAAGGGTCTCGACCTCGTCGAGAACGCGCTCGGCGCGGTGCTCGGCGAGTACCGGCAGAACATGCGCGGCGACTTCGTGACCTCCGCCTCCGCGCTCGACTCCTTCGCGCACTACACCGACCGCTACTTCGCCCAGGAGCTGCTCAAGGGCGAGGAGAACGTCTACGCGTTCTGGGGCCACGAGACGCACGACGTCATGAACTGGGTCGCCTGGGTGCAGCGCAACACCGGCCGCATCCCCACCGAGGAGGAGGCCGTCGCGCGCTTCCGCCGCCAGTGGGACGAGGCCATGCACTCCCCCGAGTTCGCCGTGTACCTGCCCGCGGGCCGCGACTTCATCAACCTGCGCGAGGCCGGCGTCGGCCGCCTCAAGGGCATCTACCAGGTGTACCGCCGCGTGATGGACGAGCCCGGCGTGCACTTCATCGGCACCGAGGTCCCCAACGTCTTCATGCTGCGCGCCCTGGACCGCAAGAAGGGGGAGACGCGCCGCGTCTTCATCCGCACCATCTTCGACTTCGTCGTGACCATGCCGTCGGCCGACGGCAAGGGCACCACGCTCTGGATCATGGACTTCAAGTCCGGCGTCAAGCCCACCCAGGAGGTGCTCGAGAAGAAGATCCAGCCGCGCACCTACCGCCTGTTCACCGCCTACAAGTGGAACGAGCTGCCGCGCGAATACGACATAGCCTCCGGCAAGACCACGCCCATCGCGGGCACGGAGCTCGAGTTCCACTACAACCGCTCCTCGGTCCAGATCCGCCTCAACGGCTGGCACGACGGCCGCACCGAGCTCGAGATCCTGCGCCTGGCCGAGCGCATGCGCCAGGACAAGCAGCGCACCCACATCCGGCCCAAGCGCAAGGCCCGCCCGGCCGCCGCCAAGCCGGCCGCGGCCAAACGCGCGCCGGCCGCCAAGAAGCCCGGTCGCCGCCCGGCCGCTCCCGCCGCCCGCCCCGCCCGCAAACCCGCGGCCAAGCCCGCCGAGTGAGGGGTCCCAACGCGGCTAGGCCCATTGCCCGCGCGGCCCGGTCCCGAGGGCCCATGAGGGGGGGCGTCTCCCTCCGTTATCCTATAAGCATGATGAAGCGCCTGCTCGCGGCGGTATTGGCCCTCCTCGTCGGCGTCGGCCAGGCTTCCGCCATCGTCGTGCGCGCGGGCGGCGTCCCGACCGCCCCGGCCGGGCGCATCACCGCGGTCCCCCGGGTCAACGGCCTGCCCGGCGGCGTCGCCGGCCTTCAGCCGTCGGGCGCCGGTCTCGTCGCGAACCTCGCCGGCGGCCTGCGCGCCGCCCCGTCGGTCTCCGTCGCCGCGTCCGGGTTCTCCGCGCCCGGGGCCCTCGCGACCCCCGCGCCCGCCGACGCCCCGCTCCTGCCTCGCGCCGCGTTCTCGCCCGTCGCCGCCGCGCCCGCCGACGCGCCGGTCTCGCGCAACATAGCGCCGCACGACGCCGAGCGCGCGCTCGACGCCGCGCCCGCTTCCGAAGCCGCCCCCGTCGACGCCAAGTCCCAGCTGAGCGCCGCCGCCGGCGAGCTGGCCTCCGCCGAAGGCTCCGCCGCCGCGTCGGCGAAGGCCTGGACGCTCGAGCGCCTGTTCACCGGCGCCCGCGAGCTGCTGGGCCTGGGCACGGGTCCCGCGGCCGTCTCCCCGGTCGCGCTCCACACGGCCGCGCCCGCGTCGCTGACGCCCGCGCCCGCCGGCCTCGCGCCGTCGGCGCCCGCCGCGTCCGGCAAGGCCCGCGCCACGCCCCCGACGCCGTTGGCGCTCGAAAGCCGCGGCCTCAACCCCGGCGAACGCCTCATCGCTGCGGCTGACTCGCCCGCTTACGACGGCAAGAAGGTCTCGGAGGCCATCGAGGCTTACCGCAAGCAGGATCCCGACGGAGGCGAAGATTGGATCGACTGGACCGCGGTCAAGTGGATGTTCACGCAGCGCACCATCTCCACGGCCGCCTTCATCCTCACCTCCATCGCCTACCCCATGGTCGTCATCCCCGCGGTGGGCCCGGCCACTTTCGGCGCGCTCATGGCCCTCGGGCCGATGGCCGCCATCGCGTTGGGCCCCGTCAACGGCCTCATCGCCAGCCGCATGGACAACCCGCGCAAGGGCCTCGCCTACCTGGCGTGGCTGCGCGCGGGCCTGGCCGCGGTCCTGCCCCTCCTGGCGCTGACGGGCAACGTCACCTTCCTCCCGCTGCTGCTGGCCTCCATCGCCAACGGCTGGCAGTTCTCGCTGCTCATGACCAGCGAGAGCGCCTTCATGGCGAAGTTCGCCGGCCGCAACCACCTGCCCAAGCTCACGACCTTGGGCTTCACCAGCTACTTCATCCTCCAGGTCGCGCTCGGCACCCTCATCGTCATCGGCGGCTACATCGACGCGTGGAGCCCGATGGTGCCTTTCTGGATATCCACGGCCGTGCACGCGGCGTTGGGCTTCCTCATCCTCGCCAAGATCCCCGACGTGAAGGTCGACGCCGCCACGCTCGCCAAACGGGCCTCCGCCGCGGCCGCGAACGCCGCGAAGTCTTACGCCGACCGCGTCAAGGAGTTCGCCGCCAAGGCCGGCGCGTTCTTCAAGAAGTTCTGGGTCGAGACGGCCCTGTTCGCCGCTTCCATCGGCATCTACGCCTTCGGCGTGCCGCTGGCGCTGCCCGTCGTGGGCGTCATCGCCGCGGGCCAGCCGCTGTGGATGTCCGCGGCGCTGCTCTACTGGGTGACGCGCTCGGGCCCGTTCAAGAAGATGTGGGCCAACGCGCCCATCCGCAACGCCATCCTCTTCTCCGCGCTCGCCGCCGGGTTGTTCTACCCCTTCCAGAACCTGGCCCTGCCGCTGGTGGCCACCGCGCTCGGCTCCAAGGCGTTGGTCTACGGCCAGCTCCTGGGCGCGTTCTTCTTCGGCCAGCTCATCGCCAACGCCGCGAAAGCGAGCGGCCTGCCCGTCGTGCGCGGAAAGCCGCTCGAGTTCTGGATCCGTCACCTCGTCGTCGCCATGGGCGCGGCCTGGGCGTCCCTGCGCCTCTTCGCGGGCGACCCGTTGACCATGCTCGCCGCCGGCGTCGCCGCCGCGGCCATCGGCTACGGCCTCATCGCGCTCACCAAGCGACTCACCGACCGCGGCTGGATCCGCTTCCTCGGCGTGGGCCTGTCCGGCGCCGCGGGCGTGGCCGTGTTCTGGGGCTCCTACCCCGCCATCTTCGCGAGCGTGATGCTCATGGGCCTGGTCCTCGGCCCGTTCGTCTCGGCCATCAACGGCTACATCAACAAGACCTCCTCGAGCGAGGAGCGCGCCATGAACTTCGGCGTCAGCTCGTCGCTGTTCAACGCCGCGACCTCGGTGGGCTACGCGCTGATGACGCTGAACATCACCGCGCACACCGTCGCGGGCGCGAGCGCCTTCCCGGCGGCTTTGTGGCCCGTCGTCGGCGTGTTCCTCGCGGCCGGCGCGTTGTTCCTGCTCGCGCCGCGCTGGCTGCCGGGCTTGCCCGACAAGAGCCTGTCTCCCGCGGCCGCGAAGCCCGACGCGCCGAAGAAATAGCGCCTAAAGCGCTATAATCCGGCCCCATGCCCGCGCCCCGCGTGCTCGAAGTCAGCTTCACGCCGCCGCCCGACCCCGCGTCGGGCGAGGCGCGCGTGAGCGTCAAGATGGAGGGGGGCAAGGACTCCGTCTTCACCGCGGCGACCTACGACCGCCCCGCGGCCTGGGTCGCGGCCGAGAAAGGCGGCTTCTGGCTGGGCGAGCCGGTGCTCTTCGTCAGGCGCCTGGACGAGGCCGTCGTGCGCGCCGCCGTGGACGCGATGGCGGGCCATCTCGGCGGCTACTGGCTGCGCTACTACCGCGCGCTCCCGGGCCGGGCCTCGCTCATCGGCGTCGGCCACGCGATGGTGGACCGCGTCGAGGCGGGGTGCGCCGTGGTGGAGGCCGTGCTCAAGGACGGGCGCGAGTTCTCCATGCTCGCGACCACGCCGGAGTGGTGGCGCGACGAGCTCGAGCGTCGCGGCGAGCCCTACTACTTCGGACCGCTCGCCTTGTTCCTCAAAAAACTCGACAACGCGCACGCCAAACGCGCCGCGCAGGCCATGGCCGAGCGCGACGAGCAGTTGTTCTGCCGCTACGACACCCCGCGGCGCACCTTGCCCGAGATACTCGACGCCTTCTCCGCCGGCAAGCCCGGCTAGGTCCCTGCCGGGGAGGGCCGTTTGCCGTCGAGGGAGTGGGACTTTGGACCCCCGTGCCCCGGCGGGAGGGATTGATAACATGCGCGCATGAAACGCGCTCTCTCCTCCCTCGTCGTCTCCGCTCTCCTGCTCACCATCCCGGGCCCGCAAGCGTGGGCCGTCGTCGCCGCGAGCGCGCGCGCGATCCCGAGCGGAGCTTCCGCCATCGGCGGACAGGCCGGCGCGGCGCGTCTGGCGCTGCCCGGCGGCTCCGTCACGGCCCTGCCGCTTTCGCCGTTGACCCTCACCTCTCCGAACCTCGCGCCCGCGCCGCGCCTCCTGAACGCGCCGTCCGCGCCCGTCTCGCCCGCCGCCGCCGCGCGCGTCGGCGTCGCGGCCGACGCCCCGGCCGTCAAGACCGTCGCGCCCGCCGCCGCCCCTGACGCCGCCCCGCTCGCCGCGCTCGAAGCCGCCGGCGTCCAGGCCGCCGAGTTCGCCGCGCCGCAGGCCTCCGAAGGCGCCGCCAAGGCCGGCTCCGACCGCGCCTTCGACCTGTCCGCCGTTAAGACCGGCGCCGCTTCCGACGGCGTCGTCGCGCCCGTCGCCGGTCCGTCGGTCAACGGCCTCACGGCGCCGGCCGACGGCCCGAACATCCCGGGCTCGCGCCCGCCGTCGCCGCCTTCGGCGGCCTCGTCGAACTTCCGCCGCTCGATGCCCGGCCGCGGCCTCATGGCCCTCGTGCGCTTCGGCGCCGGCCTGGGCGCGGTGCTCGGCCTCCAGGCCCTCGCGGTCGCGCTCGCCCCCGCCGTCTTCGGCGTCGTGCCCGTCGCCGCGGTGTGGGCCGTCAGCTCCGGCCTGCTCATCGCCCCGGTCGCGTTGTACGCGCGGTACCGCCTCGCGCGCCGCGACTCGCCGCGCCTCGACAAGGTCAAATGGATCACCGACGTCGCGCTCGGCGTCTTCGCGGGCGCTGCCTTCATCGCCTGGCCCAGCCTGGCGCTGACCCTCTCCGGCGGCGCCATCGCCACCGCGGCCCTCCCGCTCCTCGCGGTGGCCGGCGGCCGTTGGGTCGGCGGCACGGCGTTCGCGGACTCGCTCCTCGTCTGGGGCGCCCTCGGCATCACGCCGCTTCTGATGAGCGCCGTCGGCGTGCCCGGCCTCATCGGCGTGGCGCCCCTGCTCGGCATGATGGCGCTGCCCGCGCTGACGACCGTCTCCTTCTTCCTGGGCCGCCTCATCCACGCGGCCGAGACCGGCCAGCCGTTCGGCGTGCCCGGCTCGATGCAGAAGATCCGCTTCCCGTCCTTCCAGTGGGTCATGATCGGCGTCGTGTTCGCCCTGCTGACCGGCTACTCCGCGGTGCACACCAACATCGCGTTCCTCATCTGGACGCTGACCGGCGCGCGCGCGGGCAACTCGCTCAAAACGGTCTTCAAGGAAGCGCGTTTCTCCATCGGCGGCATCATCGCGACCGTCCTGCGCATCTTCACCTTCGACCGGCTCTTCCTCGGCCTGCTCGCCTACACGGCGTTCACCGGCTTCTCGAGCCCGCTGACCTTCCTGGTCATCGCCTTCGCGGGCGAGCGCATGGCGCTGTGGACCGAGCGCCTGCTCGTCAAGGTGCTGCCGCGCGGCGCCGCCGCGCCGTCCACCAAGGCCAAACCCGTCGAGGACCCCGCGCGCCTCGACGAGAAGGGCCCGGCGTGGCCGCGGTTCCATTACTGGACGAAGATGTTCCTCCTGCTGGGCACGATGGGCGCCACCGGCCTGCTCATGGGCGCGGCGGTGTTCGGCTTCTCGAGCCTGTTCACCAACCTCGCCATCGCCGGCGCCATGGCCTTCATCCCGTTCTTCTTCGCGAACTGGATCATCAAGAAGCTCATGCGCACCGAGCCCGCGACCGAGCAGCAGGACCCCGAGTTCTTCGCCATCATGCGCGAGCTGCGCGAGCGCATCAACGCCGAGCGCGCCGCCAAGGGCAAGAAGCCCATCCCCATGCCCGAGATGGTCATCGACCCGATGGAGGCGCCCAACGCCTACGCGACCGGCCGCAGCCCGTTCAAGGCCACCGTCGGCATGACGCGCGGCATCAAGGCCATGACGCTGGAACCCGAAAACGTGCGCGACGGCGTCAAACGCCTCATCTCGGCCACCGCGCCCGACACGAAGGCCTTCCGCGTCTTCCGCATGGCCATCGCCGGCTCCATCCCCGGCGTCTCGCTCCAGTCGTCGCCGGCCGAGATCGTCGGCGCGCTCGAGAAGGCGGACCACGTCGCGCTCAAGGCCCTCGGCACCCGCATGCTGCGCGGCGTCATGGGCCACGAGTTCTCGCACGTCATGGACCGCCACATGCTCTCCGGCTCGGTCGCCGGCGCCATCTCTTCGGGCGTCGCGTTCGCCTCCTACGGCGTGATGTGGGCGGTCGGCCACGCCCAGGTCATGGTCGGCCGGCTCAAGGACCGCTTGTTGGGCCGCAAACCCGCGCCCGCGGCCGAGGAGACCCGCCGCTCCGGCGGCGAAGCCGGCGGCGTGCGCCCCGAGGCGCTCGACCCCATCTCCACGGGCGTGGTGCTCAAGTCCCTGCCCGCGCTGGCCAAACTCTTCGCGGCGTTGTGGGTTCCCATCCTGCTGCAGGTCATGCAGATGGCGTCCTCGCGCAACAACGAAGGCATGGCCGACGAGGACGGCGCGTTGCTCAGCGAGGACCCCGAGTCCCTCGCGCTGGGCCTCGGCCTGCTCACGACCTGGCGCCCGCCGGTGGGCTTCGTCATCCCGGGCGCGCGCATCCCGACCCTCATGGCCATCTCGCACATGACGACGGTGAACCCGTTCGAGCAGCTCCACAACGCCGACGCGATGCCCAAGCTCGACGCGCTCGCCGAGGCCGTCGTCGGGAAAGGCGACGACTTCCTTTTCGAGCTGTTCATCACCCATCCGAACACGGGCCTGCGCATCTCCAACCTACACGACATGGCCGAGGCGTTGCGCGCTGCCCGCGGGCGACGCGCCCCGCCGGCCCCGCCCGCGGCCCCGGCCGCCGCGCCCGAGGAGGGGCCTCCTCTAAGCTTCGTGCCGCGCGCACCCAACATCGCCCCCGCCGTTCGCGGGGGCGGTCTTTTTCAGGGCGCATGGAAAGCGGCCGCCGGCCTCTTTCGCGTGCTCCCTGATGAAGGCCGCAACAAGGAGTTCTGGAAGTACACCATCGGCCAGGCGTTGGTGAGCCTGGGCGTGGCTTTCCACTACACCGCGCTGCCCAAACTCGCGGCGCCAGCCAAGGAGGACGCGGCCAACATCGGCTACAACCGCGCCGCCAACTGGGGCGCGCAGGCCGTCGCCGGCATCGCCACGGGCCCGCTCGTGGACCGGACCTCGACCCAGAAGGTCATCGTGTGGACCTATCTCGGCCGCGCCCTGCTGATGTTCCTCGTGCCCGCGTTGTTCTTCTCGACGGGCCTGAGCTTCTGGGTGTTCACCGGGGTCATCGCCCTGGCCGGCTTCCTGCAGATGACCGGCATGACCGCCCAGGCCGTGGCGTTCAACCGCATCCTCGCCAAGGACGAGGCCCACTACAACCGGGCCAACGCGGTGGCGGCGTTCGTCTTCAACGCCGCCGGCGTCGTCGGCCCCATCCTCGCCGGCTCCTTCATCGGCGCGGTCAGCGCGCACTTCGGCCTGCTGTCGGGCAACGCGGCGGCGTACGCGGTGTACGGCGTCCTCCTGCTGGCCGTGGCCGTGGGCTACGCCCTGTGGCTGAACCTGCCGCGAGACGAGACCATGTCGGCGCGCCGCGGCCTCGACGCGCGCCTGAGGGCCGAAGGCGTGGGGGGGCAGGCCCGCTACCGGGGCGTGGCCACCGCCCATGAGGACGGCGGCACCGTCCTGCTCGTCGAGGTGGACGGGGACCCGGCGCGCGCCGTCGTGCCCGCGTCCTTCGAGGGCTTCGCCGTGCGCGCCTCGCCCCGTCGGCGCGTGACGCGCGAACTCGTCGAGGGCCTGCGCCTGGTCTTCCGCGACCGCTACCTCAAGTATTACCTGCTCTTCATGACGCTGTCCCAGCTCGCGGGCGACGCGCTCATCTTCGCCGCCATCCCGCGCTACCTCTCCGACGTCCTGCTCATCGACGGCGCCGCCTTCGGCTACTACCTGGCCGCGCTCGCGCTCGGCTCGGGCCTGGGCTCGGCCCTGATGGCGCTGGCGCGCGACCGCGACGAGGCCGCCTTCGCCGCGGCCGGGCGCGGCCTCAAGGAACGGCTGGCGCGCGACGAGCCCGCGCTCGAAGCCGGGACGCTCGTCGCGGGCGAAAGGGCGGTCTCGGGCGCCTACGCCGTCCTGCTCGCCCGCTACAAGGCCGCCTGGGAGGCCGACCCGTCCGCGGCGCCCACCGTCGAGTCCCTCGCCGACGACGCCGTGGCCGACGCCGCGGCGCGGCTGGGCGCGGCGCTGGGCCGGACCCCTCAGGAAGCGCGCGCCCTGCTGACGCTCTCCGGCGCGGAGCGCGCCCTGCGCGCCTGGGCCGAGCGCCGCGGGGAGGCCGTCCTAGCCCGCGAGCGCCGCGACGCGGCGACCGGCTTCGACCGCCTGCAGCGCCAGGGCGTGTGGACCTCCTGGCTCTACGGCGTCTCCTGGTTCGCCTACGCCGGCGCGTTCTTCGCCGGCGGCCTGTGGCTCTCGGTGGGCCTGGTGCTGACCGCGGCCCTGTTGGCCACCCCGGCGATGGTGGTGTGGTCCGGCCTGACGACGCGGGTGGTGTCGACGAGTTACCCGGAGAGCCAGGGCAAGGTCTACTCCGCCATGTACGTCTACCAACTCGCCTGGTCCATCATCGGCATCCTCCTTTTCGGCGGCCTGCTCGCGTCCTTGCCCACCGCCACCGTCCTCGTCGTGGCGGCGGTCATCCTGGCCGTGTGCGGCCTCATCGACTTCATCGAGCCCGCCGTCATCTTCCCGCTGCGCAAGGGCCGGCGCTGACGCCTCCGTCGGGCGGGGACCGACAGGGCCCAGGGGCCTCGTCCAAAGTCCCTTAATAGGTTGGGCCCAATGCCCGGCCCTGCTTGGGACCTAGGGCCCCTCCGGGTCCCGACGCGGGCCGTTATACTGTGCTCACGATGAATCTCCTCCGCAGCTCGCTCCGCGTCGCGCTCATCTTCTCCCTCTGCGTCCTCTCGCCCGGCGGCTCGGCCTGGGCGGCCATCGGGCGGGTCGTGACGCCGGCGGCGCCTCGCGCGGCGGTGCCCTCCATCCCGGCCGGCTCCATGAACCTGCGCATGGGCGCCGCCCTCACTCCGCTCGCTCTCAACGCGCCCAACGCCGGCGTGACCTCGCCCCTCTCCGCCGCCCCGCTGCGGACCGCTCCCGTCGCCGCCCCTTTCGCCGCGTCCGTCCCCGCCGACGCGCCCCGCGCCGTCGCCGCGCCCGCCGCCCCCGCGGCGGCCGCCGTGAAGCTGTCGCCCGCCGGCGCCGCCGCCGACGCGCCCGCG
>JANRKA010000067.1:0-7018 GCA_033875325.1 Elusimicrobiota bacterium
CGCCGCGCCACAGCCGTGCGGCGAACAACGCCGGCGCGGCCTTCACCGCGGCGTCGAGCGGCGTAAGCGCGTCGCGCGGCCTGCCGGCGTCGAGCGCGCGCCGGCCGTTCCATGCCATGGCCGCGGCGCCTTTGGCCGGAGTCTCGGGTCGGAACAGGAACGGGTCGGAGTAGCCCTCGCACGGCGGGGTCTCCCGACGGTCGGTGGCGCGGCGGCGGGCGCGCCGCGCCCAGCCGTAGAGGCTGCCGCGGCTCTCGGGAGCGGCGGCCTGCGAGCCGGGGCCCTCGTGCGGCAGGCGCTTGAAGCCGAAGAGCCACGGCAGAGGCGAGTAGCCGAAGGCGTGCGGCGCGGAGACGCGCACGCATTCGGCGAGGTCCTCGTAGGCGAGCGCGTGACGGCCCGCCTGCGCCGCGGTGAGCGCGCGTTGATAGCGGAAGGAAGGCCGCGGCAACGCGTCGAGCACCTCGCCGAAGTCCGCGAGAGCCCCCTGGGCGTCGCCGAAGGCGCGGCGCAGGTTGGCGCGCCAGGCGAAGGCCAGGCGGTAGGCCGGGTCCAGGCGCAGGCCGGTCTCGACCTCCTTGAGCGCCTCCTTCTGCCGGCCGAAGGACTGCAGGACCTCGGCGCGCCAGCAGCGGATCCAGCCCGCGGCGGGTTTGAGCTTGGCGGCGGCGGCCAAGGCGTCGAGCGCCTCCGGCGAAGGCCCCGGCCCGCCCGAGGCCCGGCGGTCGTCGCCCAACGCGCGGCCGAGGAAGGCGTGGACCCAGGCCCGCCGCGGGTCGCGCGCGAGCGCGGCGCGCAGCGGCCCGACTTGGTGCCGGCTCTGCCCGAGCAGCGCCGCCTCCAGCGCGTGCGGCCAGCCGGCGGCCGGGTCGGCGGCCGCTCGGCGCCGGCAGGCGGCGACGAGCACCTCCTTCTCCGTGTCCCGTTCGACGGCGGCCTTGAGGCCCTCCAGAGCGTAGAGCACGCGGACGAAGCCGTCGAGGTTCTCGGGATGCTCGTCGAGCGCGCGGTGCGCGTCCTCCACGGCCTCGGCCTCGCGGCCCAGGCGCGCGAGCACCGTCGCGCGCAAGGTCCGCAGCCCGGGCAGGCGCGGGCGCGCCTCCACCAGCGCGTCGAGGTCGGCCAGCGCCCGGGGCAGGTCGCCTTCGCGCTCGCGGCGCACCGCGGCGAGCAAGAGGGCGGCGCCGGGGCGTTTGTTCAAACGCGCCGCCTCGTCGAGTTCGGGACCCGCCTCGGGACGGCCCGCCAGCCAATACGCGTAGCCGCGCCACAGTCGGGCACAGGCCAGGCGCGGGGCCGCCGCGACGGCGGCCTCGAGGTCGGCCAGCGCCGCGGCGGGTTCGGAGAGCAGGCGGGCCTCGCCGCGGAAGGCCAGCGCCTCCGCGCAGGCCGGGTCCTTCTTGAGCGCCGCCTCGAGGTCGTCGGCCGCGCCGCCGGCGTCGCCCAGGAGCCGCTTGAGCCGCGCGCGCCCCGCCAGGGCTTTGGGGCCGAGGCGGCCTTTGAGGGCTTTGAGCGCCGCGCGGTAGGCCTTGGCGTTGAGGCGGCCGTTGCCGGGGAACACGAGCTCGCCCAGGAAACGGGCGTCGCCCGAAAGCGCCTGCGCGGGCTCCACCGCGTCGAGCCCGCCGCAGCGGGCCAGCGCCGCCGGAAGGGCGTCCTTCATGCGCTCCGCGGCGGCAGCAGGAGGGTGTAGCTCGGGTCGATGCGCCCGTGCCAGCGCCGCAGCGCGCCGAGCTTCACGCGGTCCGGGCGCTCGTTGAAGGTGCGGCCGTAGAAGAAGACCTCGTGCTCCGCGCCGTAGAAGGACTCGAGACGGTCGCAGAAGCGCAGGTAGTCGGCCTCGCCCACCGCCGCGACCGAGGCGTTGAAGTACAGCACCGCGGGCACGCGCGGGTCCACCGTGGTCTCGGGCGCGTAAAGGGTGGACCAGTCCAGGACCTGTTGGCCCCAGAACGCGGCCGAGCCCGGCAGAGCGTCGAAAGCGAGCGTGTCCATGGACGACACCGCGGGATAGACGCGCCACTCCACGCCCTGGCGGCGGCACTCGGCGATGAGGCTGGCGGCCAGACCGCCGCAGACGTGGGGATGGCCGCGCGTGACGAAGCCGGTGGTCTTGCCCGGCTTGACGCGGCGGAAGATGGTCTTGGTCCAGCGCGCGTCGGCGCCGCGCACGTCGAACATGGTGGGCTCGCCCTCGTCGGACAGGAGCCAGATGAGCGCGCCGATCTCGGGTTCGGAGAGGTTGTTGAAGACGAAGTCGCAGGCGGCGATCATGCGCAGGGCGTCGAGCGAGGCCGTGTAGGGCGGCACGATGCCCAGGCCGCAGATGAGCAGCCGCGCCTTGTCCTTGGGCGGCGGCGCCTCGGCGCGCGCGCCGGTGAGCCCGATGCCCAGGGACACCGCGCGGTGGAAGCCCGCTTTCAGGGACAAGCCGCCGGGCCCGCCCAACGCGGCCGCTTTCTCGAAATGGCCCGAGGCGTCGAGCCAACGACGGCGCTTGAGCGCGAGCGCGCCGCGCTCGTAGGCGACCGCGCCCTTGAGGTCGGAGCGGCGCTTCTCGACGGCGGACAAGGTCTTCTCCACGCCGGCGAGTTTGCCGGCGTAGGTCTCGAAGCGGCAGCGCTCGAGCAGGGCCTCGTCGCCGCCGACCTTGCCGGCGGCGCGCGCGTCCGACACGGCGCCTTCGAGGTCGCCGCGGATGAGGCGCACGGTCGCGCGGGTGAGTCGCGGCTGGGGGTCCTTGGGAGAGAGCGCGGCGGCGCGGCCCAGGTCGGGCTCGGCCAGGTGGTAATGGCGGCGGCAGATCTGGATGTGGGCGCGGCGCGCGAGCAACTCGGCGCTCTCCCCGTCGAGGGAGAGCGCGCCGTCGCAGTCGGCCAAGGCGCGGTCGAGGTCGCCGATCTCCTCGAACACGCGGGAGCGCTCGATATGCACCCATGCCGATGGCTCTCGCTCGAGCGCCTCCTCCAGAGCCTTGAGGCAGGCGGCTTTGTCGCCGGCCGCACGCGCGGCGCGCGCCGCGAGCACGAGCGGCCAGGCGCGTCCCGCGGCCGCGTCGGCCGCCGCGCGCAAGCGAGCGGAGGCAGCGACGGGGTCGGACACCGCCAGCGCCAGGCCTTCGAGCGCGGCCGCGGCCGCGCCCTCTTCGCCGCCGCGGCGCGCGGCCGCGAGCAAGGATTCGCGGGCGTCGCGTCCCAAGGCGAGCAAGGCCGCGGCCTTGAGCAACGCGGCCCACGGCTCGCCGCTTCGCGGCGCGAGCGCGAGCAGCGCCTCCTCCAGGCGCCCGGAGTGCAGGTGTTCGGCGGCCAGCCACACGGCCGCGCGCGCCTCGCCCTTGGCGGCGGCGGCGGCCAGCACCGGCAGCGCCTCCTCGCGGCGGCCGAGCACGGAGAGCAGTCGCCCGCGCAACGCGCCTTTGGCGGTCTTGAGCGCCTTCTCGTAGTCGGCGGGCGCGACGGGGCCCCGGTCGAGCAGCACGCGCCGGTGCTCGTCTCCGCCGTCGAGCGTCGCCAGCAATTCCTTGTCGTTCAATCCGTGATCCAGGCCGGCGCCGCCGGGCCTTTGCCCTCGATGCGATGCGCGTCGGTGCGGCCGAGCGCGGCCGAGGACTTGGCCTTGGCGGGCAGGTAGAGGACGGCGTCGGGACCCGCGCTCGCGCCTTCCTTGGCCAACGCGGCCACCGTGGTGCGCCGGCCGCCGGCGGAGCCCGAGCACCAGACCACCAGGTGCTCCGGCGGGTAGAAGCCGGCCAGGCGCGCGGCCGCGGCGGCGAAAGACGCCGCCGTCACCGGCTCGTAGAAGTAGACCACGAGCGGCCAGACGGGATTGGGCGTCACGGCTTTGCCGGCCAATGCCGCGTGTTCGAAGGATTGCAGGCCGTGGATGGTGGTCCCGATGGTGGCCCCGACCGCGGAAAGGCCCACGCCCATGGGCGAGACGGCGCCGAAGGACTTCCAGGGCACGCCCGCGGCCTCGCACGCCGCGACCACGGCCCCGCCCAGCGCGGAGAAATAGAAGGGATGCCCGGGCGTGGCCAGCGCCGCGGGGCGGCCGGCGCGCGCCTCGGCGAGCAAAGCCGCGACGGCCGCGGCAGGGGCGGGCGCCTCGGTCACGGCGCCTTTGGGCGCGAAGGCGGCGAGGAACTTGCGGTCTTGCGCGTTCAGGCCGCTGGCGAGCACCTTGCGGCAGGACGCGGCGGCCTGCAGGACCTCGACGGAGGCGTGGTCTCGGGGCGAGACGCCCAGGCCCAGGAGATAAACGGTGGCGACGCTCATGCGGGGCTCCTCTCGACGGCGGGGTAGTGGACGATGGCCGAGACGCTCAAGTGGTCGCGGCGGCTCTCGACCTCGGCGGCGGTCCAGCGCTGCGGCTGCTGGCCGACGACGTGGTCGAGCACGAGGGCGGGCGCGTCGGGGCGGCGCTGGCCGGCCAAGGCGCGGCAGGCGTCGGCCACGGCGTCTTCGCCGACCTCCATGTTGAAGAAAACCGTGGTGGGCAGGCCCGGGTCGAGCAGAAGGCCCGCCGCGGCGGCGCGGCTGTCGAGCACGGCCATGCCGCGCCCGGCGAAGGGGTCGGGAGCCTGGCGCCCGACGATGAACTCCCAAGAGCTCGCGGAAGGCTCGCAGCGCCAACGCCAGCCCTTCGCCTTGGCGCGCTCGAGCATCAGCGAGCCCAGCGGGCCGTAGACGATGGCGTTGCCGCGCGTGACGAAGGCGGCGCGGCGGCCGGCCGCGCACTCCTTGAGCATGAGCGCCGCCAGCCTCCCCTCATCGTTGTCTTGATGATAGTTCACGGCGCGCACGACGGGGTTGAGGGCGCGCAGGAACTCGAACATCTCGTCGCCCATGACGTTGTTGAAGACGACATCGGCCCCGACGATGGCCTTGAGCATGGCCGCGGTGGCCGTGTAGGGCGGGTCCACGCCCAGGCCCAGCAGGAGCAGGCGTTCGAGCGGGCGCGGGACCTTGCTCCCGGCCAACAGCAGGGCCACGGTCCTATAAAAGGAGGCTCGTCGCGCCAGGGCGTCGCCCTCGGGCAGGCCTTCGGCCAGCTCGCCCAAGGCCTCAGCCGCCGGCGCCCAGCGCCGGGCGCGCAGCAGCGCGTAAGCGAGCAGGAAACGCAGCTTGCCGGCCAGGTCCGGGCTCGTCTTGCGGTCCTTCACGCGGCGCCGCGCCTCGGCCGTCGCGGCGGCCGCGCCTCCCGCCAGGAGCTGGACCTGCAGGCGCCAGGCGAGCAGGCCTTCGTCCCCGCCCGAGGAGGCCTCGGCCGCGCGGGCGTCGGCGAGCGCCTCCTTCATGCGCCCCGCCGCCGAGAGCACGCGCGAGCGCGAAAAGAGCAGGCCGGGGTCGGCGGGCGCGTCCTTGAGCGCGCGCGCGTATTCTGCCGCGGCCTCGTCGTGCTCGCGCCAGCATTCCAGAAGATGCGCGCGCAGGCGGCGGTGCGGCAGAGACGGTTCTCCGGCGATGGCGCGTTCGGCCGCCTTGAGCGCGCGCGGGATGACGCCGTTGCGCTCCTCCACGCGCGCCAACTCCGCCCACAGCCACGGTTCCTTCTCGCGGCGCAGCGCCTCCTCCAGCGCGAGGCGGGCCCCGCCGAAGTCGTTGGCGCCTTCTCGCAGGCCGCAGCGCAGGACCCACGGCCAGGCGCGGCGCGTGAGCTTCGCGGCCTTGTCGAGCGCGGCCTCGGCGGCGGCGAGGTCCCCCTCCTTGGCGGCGAGCAGGGCGCGCAGGGCGTGGGCCTCGGCGCCGTCGCCTCCGGCCAGCGCCTCGCGGCAGGCGGCGAGGTCCCCCCGGGCGAGCGCGGCCGCGGCGCGCACGAAGACGCCGACGCGGTCGTTTCCCGCGGCGGCGGCGGCTTCTTCGAAACGGCCCTCCAGCAGCAGCCTCTCGGGCGCGGTCTCCCCCTCGAAAGCGCCGTCCACGCGGGCGAGCGCGCGCGCCAGGCGGTCGGCGGGGTCGCTCACGCGAGCCCCTCCCAAGCTTTCAACCAGGCGGGCATGAAGTCGAGCAAGGTGGGCCAGCGGGCGCGGTCGGCCTCGTAACGCGCGAGCGCGGCGGTGACGGCGGGCGTGAAGCGGTAGCCCTCCTTCAGGTCGGTCGCGGCGAGGCGCTCGTAGGCGGCGCGGCCGCGGCGCGCGAGCAGCAGACGCTGGGTGACGGCGCGCACGTGGTGCTCGGAGAAGCAGTCCATCCAATCCTTGCGCCGCGCCTCCGTGTTGAGCGTGGCGTAGAGCGGCTCGAAACGCGCGGCTTCGGGCTCGTAGAGCCCGCACCACGGGTCGAGCAAGGTGTGCAGGTGCTCGTGCCAACCCGTCCACAACAAGGCGTCCTCGTCCGGAGAGACCAGGCACTCGTCGAACTCGGCCTTGTTCGTCAGCGGCCCCAGCACGGTGCGCGCCCCGCGGGCCCCGTCTTCGCCCAGCAGGATGGCGCGGATGCGCGCGCCGCGCAGCAGAGGGGTCAGGACCACGTCGTAATAGGCCGCAACGGGCCTGCCCACGT
Organism: Elusimicrobiota bacterium; assembly: GCA_033875325.1. Taxonomy (GTDB): domain Bacteria; phylum Elusimicrobiota; class Elusimicrobia; order UBA1565; family UBA9628; genus GWA2-66-18. The sequence goes on from JANRKA010000067.1 coordinate 6,501, forward strand.
AGGCCGAGACGGCCTCGGCGTAGGGCTCCTTGTCCACCAGCGGGCGCAGCTTGGCCGTCCAGCGGTCGAACAGGGGCTTGCGTTCTCCGACCCACTCGTCGAAACGCGTGCGCTCCACGAAGCGCCGCAGCGCGTCGAGGAAACGCAGGTCCTCGCCGTGGCGCCAGGCCGGGGAGGCCGGCCGCAGCTCGGGCAGCGGCGTGACGACCATCATCATCTGGGTGATGCCGAACCAGGGGAAACGCGGGTTGCCGCGCGCGGCGGCCGTGCGCTCGAAGGCCGCGACCAGGTCGGCGCCCAGGCGCGGGCCGAAGCGGCCGACGGCCTCCTCCGCGTAGTCGGCCATGTCGGGCGCGAGCCTGCGGCAGAACTCCGGCACGGTTGCGCCGGTCAGGCGCGACTGCAGGAGCCCGATGAGCTCCAAGCGGGCGTCGCCCATGGCGCGCCCCAGGCGGCGTTGGGGCGGGCCTTCGCCCGGGCCCTGGTCGGTCTCGGGGTCGCGGACGCCGCGCGGCGCG
>JANRKA010000068.1:0-59128 GCA_033875325.1 Elusimicrobiota bacterium
GGGGCCGCGACGGACGCGGCGGCGATCAGCCGCGGCGCGACGGCCGAGACGGCCAGCCGCGCCGCGAGGGTCGGCGCGACGAGCACGGCCGGCGCGAAGGCCGCGGGGGCCGCGACGGACGCGGCGGCGAGCACCGCGAGCAGAACCGCCACGCCGGCGCCGAGCGCACGAACGAGGTGCGCGGTTCGCGTCCGCCGGTCAAACGCGAGGTCCTGGCCAACACCTCTTTCGAGGAGACGCGTGTGGCCATCCTCGAGAACGGGCGGCTCGCCGAGCTGCACTGGGAGCGCAAGAGCTCGCAGAACATCGTCGGCAACATCTATAAAGGCACGGTCGAGAACGTGCTGCCGGGCATCTCCTCGGCCTTCGTGAACATCGGCTTCGAGAAGAACGCCTACCTCTACATCTCCGACGTCCTGGGCGAGAAGAACGCGCCCATCGACCAGACGCTCAAGAAGGGCATGGAGGTCATGGTGCAGGTGGCCAAGGAGGCCATCTCGACCAAAGGCCCCAAGGTCACCATGGACGTGTCTTTGCCCGGCCGCTACCTGGTCTTCACCCCGTACCAGGAATACGTCGGCATCTCCAAGCACATCGCCGAGCCCGAGGAGCGCCAGCGCCTGGAGCGCGTGGTGGACAAGCTCGTCAAGGAGCACCTCGGCGGCAAGGGCGTGGTCGTGCGCACCGAGGCGGAAGGCGCCACCGAGGAGGAGCTCGAGCGGGAGGTGAAGTACCTGCGCCAGATGTGGGAATCGGTCCAGAAGAAGTTCGCCGAGCAGCCCTCTCCCGCGCTCATCCACAAGGACCTCGACCTCGCGCTGCAGGTCGCGCGCGACATCCTCTCCGATCAGGTCTACGTGTACATGACGGACAACAAGGAGGTCCACGCCTCCATCCTGTCCTTCATCGACGGCTTCGCGCCCGAGCTCAAGGACCGCATCAAGCTCTACGACTCGAAGACCCCGATGTTCAAGGCGCACCGGCTCGAGGGACAGATCGCCGACATCCGGCAGACCAAGGTGCCTCTGCCCAACGGCGGCTCCATCGTCATCCAGGAGGCGGAGTCGCTCTGCGCCATCGACGTGAACACCGGGCGCTTCACGGGCTCCAAGTCGCAGGAGGAGACGGTCACCCAGACCAACATCGAGGCGGCGCAGATGGTGGCCCACCAGATCCGCCTGCGCAACATCGGCGGCATCATCGTCGTGGACTTCATCGACATGCGCAAGGCCTCCAACCGCGCCAAGGTCATGGAGGCGTTCGCCGAGGCCTGCCGCGGCGACCGCGCCAAGATCCGCATCCTGCCCATCACGCGCCTGGGCCTGATCGAGCTCACGCGCGAGCGCAAGCGCATGTCCACGGCCGCCCTGCTGACGGCCGAGTGCCCGCAGTGCCACGCCTCGGGCCGCGTGCTCTCCACCGAGACGCTGCGCATCAAGATACAGCGCGAGATCTTCGAGATGACCGGCGGACGCCCCGGCGGCTCCATCCGCGTCCAGCTCGCGCCGCCGGTGGCCGAGGCCTTCCGCCACATGCTCGGCGTCATCGAGCGCAACGTCCAGCGCAGCGTGAAGGTCCAGTCCGACCCGAACCTGATGTGGGAGGACTACAAGATAGTCCTCGAATAGACCCATGCGCCGCCGACTCGTCCTCGCCGCGTTGCTCGCCGCCTCCTTCGCGCCGTCGCCCCAACGGGCGTCGGCCGAGACGCTGTCGGTGGTCGTGTCGGGCAAGGCGCGAGAGGCGGTGGAGGCGTACAAGACGGGCGCCCAGCTCTACCTGGACGCCAAGCAGGTGGGCGCCTTGCTCGGCGCCAGCGTGTACTGGTACCCGGTGTCGGGGCGCGTCGAGCTGGCGCTGCGAGGGCGCTCCATGCGTTTCCTGGTGGATTCCAAGGAGGTCAGCGCCGGCGACCGGACCTTCGCGATGAACGCGCCGGTGAAGGTGCGCGCCTCGCGGGCCTTCGTGCCGTTGTCCTTCCTCGAATCGAAGGACTTCGCGGGTTGGGCGGGCCATGACCTGCGCCACGACCCCAAGACCAGGATCCTCACCGTGGAGCGCCAGGGCACGGTCGGCCCGGCGCGCGCCTTCTCCTACGCGGGCCGCACGCGCGTGGCGCTCAACCTCGCCCCGGGGGCGACCTGGAAGGCCGTGGCGCGCGGCACCGGCGGCGTGGACGTCGTCAGCGACTTCGGCGTGGCCGAGACGCCCGAGTCGGTCGTCGTGGAGGACGGCGTCGTGGACTCCATCGCGCTCAAGCAGGAGGCGCGCCTGGCGCGCCTCGTCGTCAAGTTCGCCGAGAAGGGCCTCAAGTGGAAGGCCGCCGAGCTGGAGGACCCCCGCCGCGTGGTGGTGGACGTCTACGCCGCCGGCGAGACGCCGCCGCAGGCCGTCGTGAAGGACGACGCGCCCGTCGTGACGGCGGTCAAGCCCATCGGCGAGGCCGCGGACGAGGCGCGGGCGGACGACGCGGCCAAGACGCCCGCGCCTTCGACGCGCCGGCGGCTCGTCGTCATCGACCCCGGGCACGGCGGCAAGGACCCGGGCGCCATCGGGCCGCGGGGCACCTACGAGAAGGACCACAACCTCGCCGCCGCCCTCGAGCTGGCGCGCGTGCTGCGCGAGAGGGGGGACTTCGACGTCGTCCTCACGCGCGAGACCGACGAGTTCGTCCCGCTCTCCGACCGTTCCGACCTGGCCAACTCCAAGGAGGCGGACCTGTTCGTGTCCCTGCACTGCAACGCGGCGAGCAACAAGCGCGAGAACGGCTTCGAGGTGTATTCGGTCTCCGAGACCGCCTCCGACCCCGAGGCCGAGAAGCTGGCCGCGGCCGAGAACGCCGTGCTCGCCTACGAGGGCAAAAGCGTCCAGGACGAGACCGCCAAGCTCATCCTGCTGGCCATGACCAAGACGGAGATGCTCAACGAGAGCGCGGCGTTCTCCGTGCTCGCCGCGCGCGCGCTCGACAAACGCGTGGACCTGGCCAACCGCGGCGCCAAGCAGGCCGCCTTCTACGTCCTGCGCGGCACGCACGCGCCCGCCATCCTCGTGGAGATGGGCTTCGTCACCCACGCCTCCGAGGAGGCCGCGCTCGGCTCCCGCCACTTCCGCCGCAAGCTCGCCGAAGGCCTCGCCGCGGGCATCGCCGACTACGCCAAGCGCAAAGGATGGCTCCGATGAAGAAAACCGCGCCCATCGGCGTGTTCGACTCCGGGTTGGGCGGCCTCACCGTGTTCAAGGCGCTGGCCCGCCGCATGCCCGAGGAGGGCCTCGTCTATTTCGGCGACACCGCGCACGTCCCTTACGGCTCGAAGTCGCCGGAGGCCATCGCGCGCTTCTCGACGGCGGTGGCGCGTTTCCTCGCCGCGAAGGGCATCAAGCTGTTGGTCGTGGCCTGCAACACCTCCTCGGCCTGGGCGCTGCCCGCCATCCGCCGCGCGGTGAAGGTCCCGGTCATCGGCGTCATCGAGCCCGGCGCCCGCGCCGCCCTGGCCGTCTCGCGCGGCCGGCGCATCGGCGTCATCGGCACCGAGGCCACGGTCAGGTCCGGCGCTTATCCCGCCGCCATCAAGAAGCGGGCGCGCGCCTTCACCGCCTCGGCGCCTTGCCCGCTGTTCGTGCCCCTCGTCGAGGAGGGTTGGTGGACCGGTCCCGTGGTCGAGTCCGTAGCGCGCCGCTACGCCGCGCCGCTGCGCAAGGCCAAGGTGGACACCCTCATCCTGGGCTGCACGCATTACCCCTATCTTAAGTCCGTCATCGGCAAAGTCATGGGCCCCAAGGTGCGCCTCATCGACTCGGCCGACGAAACCGCCGCCGAGACCGAGCGCGTGCTCTCGGAGCTGGGAATGCGCGCGCCCAAGGGCCGCAAAGGCGCCCGCGCCTTCTACGCCTCCGACGCGCCCGAGCGCTTCGGCCGCCTGGGCACGCGCATGCTCGGTGCCCGCATCGCGAAAGTGGGCCTGCACCCCTTCGACGCATGAAAGAGCTCATCCTCGTCGTGGGACGGGCCAAGGTCCGCGTGGACGCGGGTTTCTCGAAGGTGGGCCGCGGCTTCAAGGACCCTTCGCCCGCCGACCGCGCGGCGCTCGTGCTCGCGGCGCGCGCCGTCTCCGGCGCCAACGCGCTGAGCGCGTTGTGCGAGCGCGGCCACGCCAACGAGGCCCTGCCGCTGCTGCGCGCGGTGGCCGAGTGGTCTTTGGCGCTGCGCTGGGTGTGCGCGGCCGATTCCGACGCGCGCGCCCAGGCCGCCTTCGCGGAGCTCGACGCCGCTTGGGACGGGGTCTGGCCCTCGTCTCGCCTGCGCGAGCGCGCGGAAGCCTTCGGGGTGCCGGCCGGCGCGCTCGCGTCCGCGCTGGACTCCGCTCCCTTTTTCTCGCGCGGCAACGCCCAGGGACTTCCCTGGGGCCACGCCGCCGCGTCGTCGTGCCTGCCGGGCAAGTCCCCGGCGGAACTGCTTTCGGCCTGCGCCGTGTTCCTCGGACACGCGTTGGCCGCGCTGGACGGCCGTTGGCCCGGGGAATTCCCGGGTGCCGAGGAGATGTGGGCGGGCGCAGTCAACTCAAGAGGTCAATCATGATGAACGAAGAGATGCCGGGCGGCGGACAATCGGGTGCGGGCGGGGGCAATCCTCCCTCGGGCGGCGGCGGCCAGCAGCACGGCCAGCAGCGCCAGGGCGGCGGCCACCAGGGCGGCCACCAAGGCGGCGGCCAGCACCACGGCGGGGGCGGCGGCGGAGGCCGCCGGCGCCGGCGCCGGCATCGCGGCGGAGGCGGCGGCGGCCAGCACCGCCAAGGCGGCCACCAGCAGCACGGCGGCCACCGCCAGCAGCAGGGCGGCGGCTACGGCGGTCAGGGCGGCAACAACGGCCAGATCCAGCCGCCCAAGCCGCCGCAGCGTTCCGAGGTGGAGGCGGCCTTCGCGGCGCTGACGCCCGTGGACCCCTACGAGTGGTTCCAGCTCGAGAAGGGCTCGACCGACCCGTCCATGCGCGCCCTCGACCTGCTGGCGCCCATCGGCAAAGGCACGCGCGGCCTCATCGTCGCGCCGCCCAAGGCCGGCAAAACGACCTTCCTCAAGCAGATCTCCAACGCGGTCCACGCCGTGGACCCGAAGGTGCTGCAGTACTGCCTGCTCGTCGATGAACGCCCCGAGGAGGTCACCGACTTCAAGCGCTCCATCCCGGCCGAGGTCTGGGCCTCCTCGTCGGACCAGAGCTACCAGCAGCACAAGAAGATCGCCGAGGACCTGTTCCGCGTCGTCATGGAGAAGGTCGTGCAGGGCCACGACGTGTTCCTCCTGCTCGACTCGCTCACGCGCCTGGCGCGCGTGTACAACCAGTTCGCCACCGGCGCGCGCACGATGTCCGGCGGCCTGGACTCGCGCGCGATGGAGACGCCGCGGCGCTTCTTCGGCGCGGCGCGCAAGCTCGAGGGCGGCGGCTCCTTGACCATCCTGGCCACCATCCTCGTGGACACGGGCTCGAAGATGGACGACATCATCTTCCAGGAGTTCAAGGGCACCGGCAACATGGAGCTCGTGCTCTACCGCCAGGCGGCCGAGATGCGCATCTTCCCGGCGCTGAAGGTCCGCGACAGCGGCACGCGCAAGGAGGAGAAGCTCTTCCCGCCGGACTATCTCGAGGGCGTCTACAAGCTGCGCCGCGCGGTGGCGAGCATGGGCGACATCGAGGCCATCAAGGCGCTCACCGAGATGCTGCGCGTGCACAAGACCAACGAGAAGCTGCTCGCCGCGCTCAAATGAAGCGGCTTCCCGTCGTGACGGCGAAAGCGCCGGCCGCCGTGGGGCCGTATTCGCAGGGCGTGGAGGCCGGCGCCTTGGTGTTCGTGTCGGGGCAGATCCCGCTCGACGCCAAGGGCCAGCCCGTGGCCGGCGGCGTCGCCGAGCAGACGGACCAATGTCTCAAGAACGTGCGCGAGATCCTGCTCGAGGCGGGCCTGACGATGGACAGCGTGGTCAAGGTCACGGTGTTCATGACCGACCTGGGCCAGTTCGCGGCGATGAACGAGGTCTACGCCAAACACTTCGCCTACCCGTACCCGGCGCGCGCCGCGGTGCAGGCGGCGGCCCTTCCCAAAGGCGCCGCGGTCGAGATCGAAGCCATCGCGTTGAGGCCCTAGGGGACATGCTCCCGCGGGCCGTCGCCGAGTCCGTCGCCGCCCTGCTGTTGGGCGGCGCCTTGGTCACGCGCGGCCCGGCCGGCCTGCTGAGGTTCTGGGACTGGGCCATCCCCTACCTGGTCTTGTTCCTCGGCCTGGAGCAGGTGCTGCGCCGCCGGCAGGCCGGTCCCGCGATGGTGTTCGGCCTGGGCGCGGCTTTCGGGCTGCTCTTCGAGGGCGTCTACCGCAAAACCGTGCTCGACGCGATGGGCTTCCTGGGCATCGACACGGCGGCGCTGGCCGCCGCGCTCTTCGACTGGGGCATGCTCGCCGTCCTGGCGACCCACCTCTACTCGACCCGCTTTCCGCGCCGCTCCCCCGACGAGACGGCCGGCCAGGAGTCGTCGCTGCCCGCGGCGGCCGCCTTGTCCGTCCTGGGCGCGGTCATGGTCCTCGTCTACCTCGTCAAGACCTGGTTCGGTCACTATATCGCCGAGCGCGCGTTGGGCCCCACCTGGCTGGTGACCGACATCCTCTTCGCCGGGGGCGCCGTGCTGCTGGCGCGCCGCGCTCTCGACGCCGACCCCGACGAGCCGTCGGGGTGGGCCTACGCCGGCGGCGGCCTCGTGGTCTGGATGCCGGGCGTGCAGACCCTCTTCACCTGGGGTGAGAGTTTCGCCTGGCCGGGGGCCGTCACTTTCCTCATGGGCCTGTCATGGACCGCCGCCGTCGGGGTGGGCTTCCGCAACCTATGGGCCGGCCGCTTCGCCGTGTACGAGTCGCGCGTGCGCGTCTCCAAAATCGCCCTCTACGCCGCCGCCTGGCGCGTCGTCGGCAGCCTCGCCCTCCTGGCCGCCTACGCCCCCGCCCCCTTCGACGAAAACGCCGCCGCCGCCTACGCCGTCCTCGTGGACATCCCCTCGCGCGCGGCCTTCTGCTACGCCTTCCTGGCGTCGCGGCTCGAGGTCTGACGCCCCGCGATGTTATCGCCGACCGGAGACCTTGTCAGGACGGTCACCAGCTCGTCAAGAAACCGAAGCTGTAGAAGACTGACTCAGTATAGTAGGTGTTGCTGCCGGCGGTGATTTTGGGGCCGGCGAAGTAGCGGACGTCGAAGCGCGGCCTGAAGAAGCGACCTGGGAAAAGCTCCACCCCCGCGCCGAGCATCGGGACGACGGTCGATTTGGACGCGTTCTCGTCGAAAGTCATCGCTCCGGTCGACACCCAATTATTGCGCCCGGCGAACACGGAAGCTCCGGCCGCGAGGAAGGGGGATACGGCGGACGGGTAGAAGAAGTTCTTCTTCAACCACATCGGCGCGATGAAAAGCGCCTGGCGGTCGAGCGTGCGCACGCCGGGTCCGGGCACGACGCTCATCTTCGAGCGCCCGTTCCGGCCGTAGGCGCCGAACAGGACCTCCGCCCCCCAACCGTCCGGGAAAGTGATGCTCCAGAGCAAGCCGCCGCCGAAGTTCTCCTCGCGAGCCTGACCGACGAGATCCTTCTTCGCCATCAGCCCGCCTTCGAGCCCTAGCCCGAAGAGCTTCCGCTGACCCGCGAAGACGACCCGGTCGCCCGTTGCGGTCTTCGATGCGTCGCGCCGGTAATCCTCCAGAGCATTGTATAGCTTGCCCGACGACTGCCGGTCGCCGACGCCGCTCAGCTCCAGAAGACCTTTATAACGCCCGCTCGAGTCATAGACGCGATAGATGTCCCGCTCCCGGACCTTGTGCAGGCTGCCCCTGTCCACCATTGCATGGTCGCCCTGCACGGCGGTGATCTCGCCGCGCCCCTTGGGTCCGAAGGTGTACTCCTCTCGCGTTTGGAGATGTAAGGCGGCGGGAGCATCCAACTCGACGGAGCCTCCATCTGACGGGGGCGGCGTCGCGCTGATCTCATCTCCGTTCTTGATCTCCGGACGGCCGGGAGTGGACGCGCCGTAGTAGTACTGGGAACCGGAGCGTGACAGCAGTTCTCCGACCGTCACCGCCGCGCGGCCCGAGCCGATGTAGACCTGCCGGCCTGTGACCAGGGGCTCCACAACCTCCAGAATGAGTTTGGTGGAGTTTTGGTCGAGATAGACGGCGATCGCCTTGCCCAGTCTTGGCCCAACACTTTCGGCCAGTACGCCGGCGGGCGCCAGTAGAAGCGAGCCGATAAGGAGGGACATCAGACGCATATGGGACCTAATCATACTCGAAACAATCACTACTTCAACGCTAGCGGGGCCTTCGGGTCAAGGCGATGGAGCCGCAGTATCGCTGTTGGCCCAGGGTTGTCTTGTTTATCTGGATGGTGAATTTCCGAGGCGCGGAGTTACCCAAATTGTTGAACGCACAGGCACCGCGGATTTGGTCCACCTCTCCCGACCCCAGTGAAGATTGAAGCACGTTGCCGACCCATGACAGCATGTAGTAATCCGGATCGTCCACGGCGAGACTATTCGTCATGCGCACATCGACGTTGAAATAGCCGTCCTGTTGCATTTGAAAACGCGTCGAATTATTTGGCATGAGGGAGCATCCGTTGTCGGACGTGTTGATGTAGGGGCCATTGTTGCTGATGTTCTGTGCTCGCCAGGAATAGCGCCCATCCCCCAAATCATCAAAGGAGATTGATATTACGCCTGTCGTAGTGGTCACGCCGTATAAGTCAAGCGAGAGATTCCAGACCGCTGTATCCAGATTCACCACGAATGTCATCGACGCGACACCCGTGGCACAGGGTATTTGCGTCGAGACGACGAGCAGCTCGGCCAAGTTACTGAGCGGAAACTGACCTACTGTGATAGTGCCGCCGCTTGTGCCGACCCAGCCGGTGGCGACGGCAGTTGGGGATGCGTAGAAGGTCGAGCCTGCGCCTAGGGCGAGGAGTGAGCTCGCCGCCAGCGTAAGTCCTCCTGACGCTGCGAACGTCGATTTAACTGCGCCGTCGCCAACCGTGATGCCGTTCAAGAACACGCCTGATGATGCGCTCACGCCTGCGCCGGACACGAGCAAGCCGCCAGCGCCCGTAATCGTCTGCGAGGCTCCGGCGATGATTAGTTGATTAGTGATGACGCCGCCGTTGAAGGTCGATCCGGCGCCTCCACCGGATGCGCCGTCACTGGATTTTATTAGGAAGAGCACATATGCATTCTTCGGCCGAGTCTCGTTTCCGCCGGCAGCATCCGTTTGCCCGGAGGTGGCGAGGTTCGTTCCCGCCCCCTCTGGTCCCGTGACACTGGGAGATACATCGGCGACACCGGTATGGAAATGGCTGCGAAAGGCATCGTTCTGGTAAGAACCGACATTGTCGCCATCCCGGCCCCCGACGGAAATCGTCGAGCGAGAAACGGCGTCCTGATCACCGATGTATGTGCTGGTCGAGGCATTGTGGTTCCAGCCGCGGAGGAAAACACCACGTAGATCCGGCACGTTGAAGTTCGAGCCAGAGCATCCCCATGTACAGCCGATGCTGGAGTACAAAGTCGCGTATGCTGTCGTGCTGTACGCGGCCCCGTCGCATTCGAGCCAACCCGATGGGGCCGTGGAGGTGGCGTATGCGACGATGCTTCCCACTGGCAAGGAGTTGACTCCGCTCAGATGGGATCCATCTCCAAAAAACGCGCCTGCTGTGACCGAGCCGCCGATGACGGCGTTGCCGCCTATTGAAAGATCTCCCGAATCGCTGACGTCGGCCCGGGCTGTCGCCGCGAGCAGCAGCAGCGCCGCCGCCATGTTGATGACTCTCATCGTCCTTCCTCCCTCTCCAACGCCGAAATCTTGCCCTCCAACCCCGTGATGCGCCTGCGCGCGACCTTAAGGGCCATCTCCATGTTGTTGAGCCTCGCCTCAAAGACGATGGACTGCCCCCGTGGCTCGCGCAGGCTCTCGGGCGCGTCCTCGTAAATCAACCCGCGCGTGAGCGGCTGGTTCTTGTAGCGGTAGGTCGCATGGCGCAGGCCCTTTGCCTCATCATAGGCGCGCGCCTCGTCGTACTCCGCAAGATAGCCCTCGATGTTCTTCAGTTCCCGTGACGAGTGCGGTCCCACCGTCGCCGCCATGACTCGTCCCGCGCCCAAGGTGTAGCCGTCCGATACGACCAACTCATAGGCGGGCGTGCCGGTGCTGGGCCGCACGTGGACGGTCGCCGAGCTGGCCGACCTTACCTGCAGGCTGAGCGCGCCCAACTCTCCCAAGGCCAGCGGCGTGCCGGTGCTGCGCCAGATGAAGAAGTCCATCGAGTTGCCGAAATGCTGGTCGGCGGCGTGCCGTGTGCGCAGGCTGTGGCGGTAGGTGCCCGAGCTGTCGTAGGCGAAGACGACCTGGCTGCTCGAATAAGTCGACGACGAGTTGCCCGAGCGCAGCTGCAGCCCGACGTCGCCGGCCGCGTCGCTGCCCGCCGTGTCGAGCAGGGCCTGGGGAACGCCGGTGCCGATGCCGACTTTGCCGAAACGGTCCACGACTAGAAGGGGGGCGCCGTCTTGGCTCGACACCCTCAGCGCGTAGGCGTCTTCCGCCGCAAGCTTGACTTCCAGACGCCCCTGGGGCACGGCCGTTCCCGCGCCCAGTTGGCCGGTCACGGTCTGATCGCCGGTGGCGGTGAACTGCGCCGCCGCCAGGCCGGGCAGCAGCAGCAAGGCCATCGACAAGCCCCTCATCTGGCGGCCTCCCGCTCCAGGGCTTCGAGCTTGCGGGCCAGGGCCTTGAAGGCCAGTTCGCTCTCCACAAGGCGCTGCTGCAGGCTCAGCGACTCGGCGGGGCCTTTGATGGCGTCGGGGGCTTCCTCGTAGATGAGCCCGCGCCGTACCGGCCCGCGCCCGTCGCGCGCGTAGCCCGCGCCCTTGCGCTTCATGTAGCGAAACGACGCGTGACGCAGGCCGCGCACGCGCGCAAGCGCCGCTTCTTCATCGGTTGGCGCCAGGTAGCTGACGTCGCTCTTGAGCCTGCGCGAGGAAGGCGTCACGACGCTGGCGGCGTGAAGCGTCCCGCCACCGGTGCTCAAGCCGTTGGAAACGGTCAGCTCCACGGTCGGCGCGCCGACCGGCATGACATGAACGCCCCCGGCGAATGCGGCGGTGCTGCTCACCAAAGACGCGGCGGTCATGGTGGCCACATCGGCGGCCGTCCCCGCGTCCGGCGTCCAGATGCGCATGTCCAGGGAATTGAGCGCCGTTGAATCCACATGGACCGTCGTGAAGGTGTGGCGGCGCGAAGTCGAGCCGTTGGCGCCCATAGCGATTTGAACGCGCCCGCCGCCCGCGCCGTAGAGGTCGCCGCTTCGAAGCATCAGGCCCATGTCGGCGCTGTCGGCCGTGCCCGACGCGTCTAGGTGGGCGGCTGAATAGGTGCTGAGTCCCACCGTGCCGTCTCGGCCCACGCGTATAAAAGGGGTCAAGTCCACGCCCGACACCTGGAAGGGCACCTCCGTGCTGGACGAAGCCAGGACGAAGAAGCGGGCGCCGGCCGTCGTGGTTCCAACCGACACCTTCCCCAGGATCCAGGCATCACCCACGATGGCCGATTGAGCGCTGGCGTAGGCGCAGCGACCGACGAGCAGCGCGGCCAGGAGCAAGGTCCTCACGGGCTTCTCCTTCGTGCCTTGAGCTCAGCGTGGCGCTTCTCCAGGGCTTCGAGCCGCCGCAAAGCGGCTTTAAGCGCCAACTCGACCTGTGTCATGCGCTCCATCGAGGACAGGGTCTTCTCGGGCGCGCGGATGCTCTCGGGTGCCTCCTCGTAGATGAGACCGACGGTCAGCGGTTGAGGTCGCCCGTCGCTGGACTTGTAGCGGTAACGGGCGTGGCGCAACGCCCCGACGTCATCGAGCGCGGCGTCTTCCTGGCGCGAGTCGAGGTAGCGGATGTCCGACTTGAAGCGCCGCGAGGAGGGTTGGAGAACCTCCAGGCATTGGAGGGTGCCTCCACCTCGGCTGGAGCCGTTGGATACCTCGACTTCCGCGTCCGGCTCGTCGTAGGGCATGACATGAAACGAGCCTTCATTGGCCGAAGCGATGCCCTGCAAGGACAAGACGCCTAGGCTCGCCACCGCGCTCGTAGAACCAACGGCCGGGCTCCACAGCAGGAAGTCCATGCGGTTGCCCTCTGTCGAGGTGCTATGGCGAGTCCTGAGGGCGTGGCGCATGGACGCGTCGCCATTGTAGGCGAAAGTCATCTGCAAGGCCGTCCCCGTCGAGGTCGCGTTGCCCGAGCGCAGGCCAAGCGCCACGGCGCCCTGACCAAGATCTAGGCGTCCTTCCGGCGTCTGCGCACCCACACCCACCGAGCCAATGTTGGACGCCGTCACCATCGCGGTGCGGTCGACGCTAGATACAACCAGCGTATAGGCGTTCTCAGCCGCCGACACGACCTCGGCCTGCGTGCCGGAGCCCAAGAAGCCGGCGAGCAGATTGCCGGTCACCCGGTGATCGCCGGTGTTCTTGAAGCCCGCGCCGGCCGTAACGGTGAAGGTCGCCGTGCGGACGGGTTCGTTGTTGCCCGCCCAGTCGTAGGAGTAATACTGCAGGATATGGGTGCCCAACGGCAAAGGGATTGACGATGAGTAGAGACTGTATGCCGTGTCGGCATCGGAAGGGTCCAAGCGATAGACGGTTGTCGCGACGCCGGTCGCAAAGCCGTTGACGTCGACATCCGTGGCGACGAGCACGGCGTATGAATCCGTCGACGCGAACACGGTGCCATCGAAGGTGAACGACGCGCCCTGCAGCGAAAAGCTGGTCGTCGGCGCGGCGGTGTCCACGCCGTGGAAAAACAGCGCGAATTCACCTGACATCGTGATCGTGCCGGTCGCGATAATGTTTGAAGAGCTCGAGGGCTGATAGACGTACTGATCGGTGATGCTGGCGCTCGACCAATCGACGCCGTCGAAGCGGTAGATGGCGAGCGTGGCCGTCGACACCTGCATGTCGCCGGGCGGGGGGATGTTGAAGACGATTGTCGTGCCCGGCCCGAAAGCGACCACGGAGCCGGACACGGTCGTCCAGGAGTTGGATATGAAGTGGAGCAGCCGGCGCTTGGCCGCGGCGAGCATGTTCTCGAGCAGCCATTTGAGCAGCGAGACGAAGATGCCGTCATATGACGAGTTGATGATCACGGTGTCGTCCGCGTTCGGGACGGGGCAGACAGCGCTCGTCTGCGGGGTGGTTATCGTACCGTTGAGAGGCGTGCTGCTTAGGCCGGCGGTCCAGAGATAGGACGAACTCGTAAACCCCGCGCGGACGTTGACGCCGGCGGGCCAGGTCGTCGAAGTCGTGGTCTTGGTGATGCTGAAGGAGAGGTCGTTGATGCAGCTGCCTACGTACTCGCTGTAGAACGGCAACCCTCCGCCGGTGCTGCCGCAATGTGTCCGCGGCGAAAGCTTGGCCATTTCTTCGCACCAGAAATCGTCGTCGCATGGGTCCCCGCACACCGTGGTCTCAACCCGCACGTAAGTGACGCCGCTCGTGACGACGCCGAGGGACTGGCAGTCGCCGTCCAGGCAAGCCTGGCTCGTGTTCGGCGCAGTGGTGACCGGCACCTCATAGGAGTCAGGCACTTGGGCGCAATTCGTCGTCGTCACTGTGTAGGTCGAATTCGCGAGATCGCATAGGAGCTTGCTGACGGTGTCCGTGGACCTTATGGGCGAGTTGCAGTCGAATAGTGTGACGTGTTGTGGCCCGCCGGGCGTGCTGATGACGATTAATTGAATGCCGACCCAATCAACCTGCGCGCTGGCCAAGCAGGAGCCAGTATTTGGATTATCGAGAGGATTGCCCTTTTTGTCTTTGTTGCTGCCTGATGACCCGGTCGTTTTCACGGAAAACATGGCCTCCGCCGCGTTCCCCGCGAGGTCGGTCACGGTCGCCGTGTAGCTCCCGTCCGCCAGCGAGCCCCCCGTGGGAAACGTCGCCTGCGCGCTCGTCTGCACGCCTGACACATAGCTCGTCGATGAGTAGCTTGGTCCCTCCAGTTTTATGGAATAGATACCGCCAAAGTCGTCTCCGGCCACCGTGATGGTCGCCGTCGAAGTCGCGCCTCCGTCCGCCACCGTCCCGCCCGCGTTCGATAGCGTGATCGTCGCCGCGCTCCGGTCGATCACCACGTTCACGCACTGCTCCCGCGAATGCCCCTGCGGATAGTCCGTGAGGTTGCCGCAGAGCTGCACGGCACCCGGAAGCTCCAGATCCGTGTTCCAAGTGCTGTTCTGGACCTGCTGCGCCGGGTTGTCGTTGATCTTCTTGTTCGTGCCGATGAAGGTGTCGCTGTCGCTGTTTCGGTAGTAGTAGAGGGTCTGGACCTCGCCCGCCGAGCCGCCATTGTCGTGCAGGTTGTTGAAGGTCAAGTTGATCTGGCCTGAGAAGAGATAGCCGGCGGTCCGCGGGCGCGCGCCGACCTCGTAGAGGCCCTTTCTGCTGGAGCCGTCGCGCGCGTTGATGAAGACGTCGACGCTGCCTCTCACGTAGAACGAGCTGTTCCGATAAATAAATGGCGTGTCAGTTCCTTCCTGAACAGGGATGATGCTCTGGCCGGACACTGCGCCAATGGTGGTCGGCACGAATTCGGGCTGGTTCCCGTCCGAAAAGACGAGCGCGCCTGGCCGCTGCGGGTTCACTCGGAAATTGTTGGTTCCAAGCGGCTGAATTTCGTTCAGGTGCAGATGATCGCCGCCGTTGACGATCGCTCCCAGCGTCTGCCCAGCCGTGACCGTCGTCCCGATGCTCACGGTCGGGTTGATGTGGACGTAGTCAAAGGCGTGGCCATTTGAGGCGACGACGCGGATGCACGTCGACCCGCCGCAAGCCGTCGTGGTTCTCACGGTGCCGCCCTCGATAGCCTGTACCGAGTTTAGGCTGTTGCACTCCGTGACGTCGACGCCGCCATGAAAGCGATCGGGAACCCCCACGGCCGCGGGGCGAGGCTCGCCGAGGACGGATGTGATCGTGGCGGTCAACGGCGAACCAGAGCAGCTCACCTGATAGGCATGGGCCTCCTGCGCGCTTATCGCCCACAGCGCCGTCAGGATGGCCGCAAACTTCAAGGGAGTCTCTCGTTCACTTCTGGAAGTATTGGAGCAGCTCCCTCACGAGCGGGTTGCTGTCGGTTGCCTTATACTTTTCGAGCTTGTTCGGCGTACGCCAGATCCACACTTCCCGGGGTTTGCCGATGCCCGGGAGGTCTTCACCCTCGACGACCTGTCCGATCATTACCGCGGCCCACGTGCCGTCGGGTGCCATTTTGAGAGGCGCCATAACGTTTTTGGGGGCGGACGACGTGAAGGGAAACTGGTAAACGACCTCGCCAGAAGTGCTGATGACCCCGCAGAAATGCCCGTACTGCCCCACCGGGTTGCTCCAAGGCATGCCATGCGTATGGCCGAGCATAGCCATGGTCTTTCGTTCATCGGCGGAAGCCGGAGTGTATCGGGCGATGGGGTTGGTGCACGCGAGAAACGGCCCGGAGATGTCATCGGGTAGCACCGGGAATACCTCGACCGGGACTTTGAATGTCATCGTCTTGTGCGGCTGGAGGCGAGCGGGAGGCAGTTCATCATCGCCCCGGAATAGGCGCAGCCGGTCTGTATTCTTTCCGCGAGCAAGCCGGACGTCACCCGGCAGGTTGTAGAACTCCAGCCTATACTGGTGCATGGCCACGGCTTTGTTTCCCACGCCGAAGACGCGTAGGAGGCGCGAGTCAGTCGGCTTCCACTGCTTAGCCTTGGTCAACTCCGCCGAGTGGCTCTTTTTCTCGGAAGCCTCTCGCTTCACCTTCTCACTCAAGCGGAAGTCCTGAAGGTTGTTCAACGCGGGGTGCTTCTTGAGCAGGTCCTCACGCTTCTTCGCCACGGCCTGGAACTCAGGAGAGCCCATCTTCCGCTGGGCCTGGTAGTTGAACCAGAGTTGGTTGAGGATGATGTACCCGTCCCGATAGTCCCGCTTGCCGGCCTCGTACTCGGCCAGGCGCTGCTGGAGCTCCTCCATCGTCATGTCCTCGACGCGGAGGGCATCGGGGGCGTCGCGGACGATCTTGCCGCGGGGCTCAGGCTGCTGGGCGGCGGCCGGCGTCTCCGGCTGCTTGTCCTGCCCCCACGCGCCGGCCGGCAGAAGTGAGGCGCAGATCACGGCGACGGCTATAACGCGGGACAGGATCATCAGGCGGCTCCCCCGGCATCAGGACAGAGTTTAGTCATTGGCTTTGAGACACCAAGGACTCGCAGAGTATAGCGCTCTTGTAACTTTTGTGTCAAAGCGCTGACGCCAGATGAGGTTGCCGTGGGCCGTTGTGGCCCGCGTGAAACAGGAGGGACCCCGCGTCTCGGTGAACGCATGGTTCTATTACCGCGCCGACCGGAGGGCTCTTACGCACGGCCTGCGCGGGCTGGGGCGAGTTTAAGCTCGACCCCGCCTTCTGTCAATTACACAGTGTAAGTGGTGGTTCTCGACGAGGCTCAGACGAAGAAACGCCGGCGTTCTTGCCGGGAAGAGGCGGCCGGCTGTGTGGCGCGCTGTTCGTGGGCTTTTCAGTATTCGGGCTGTAGGAATTCGCCCGGCTTGATCTTGCCCTCGATCTCCCACATACGGTGCGCCGCCCTGGTTTTTGGGGTCTGGTAGTCGTAATTGAGAGGCCTGATCTCGAGGTAGTTGGGTGCCAAGGTCTTGTAGAGTTTGATAGCCGCCGCCTCGTCCCCGGCGGTTTCGTGAGCCTGAGCGAGCGCGAACATCGCCTCGCCCTTCGGTTCCTTTCCTGCCTTCGACGCGAGGATCTTCTTGTAGGACGCGATCCTGTCCTGGTCCGTTTTGGCTAAACGGATGAGTTCACCGTAGGCCTTCATGGCGTAGAGTCCACCGTCATCGGAACCGTTCTTGCCGGTCCACGACGTCGGATATTCCTCCATGATCCGCATGAGCAGCATCGACTTCTTGCTCAGATCCGCTTCGACTCCCGCCAAAAGCTCAAGCGCCTCAGGATACGTCTCGCCTCGCCACCAGCCATTCCACAGGAAGGACATGTTCGGATACTTGCTGAGCATTTTTTCCGCCAAAGCGACGCTCTTGTCGGAGGCTCCGTAGACCCGGAGTAGTCCGGCCATGGCGCAGCCCAAGACGGTAGGAGGAGTAAGTCCAGGGGCAGCTATCGTGATCGCCGGATCGTCGTACCTCTCGACGATGGTCTCCAAATGCTCCGCCACCAGGTCGTTGCGAGATCGACGGGTATTTCCGTCCAGCCAGTTGGAATAAATTTGTCCGAGGAGCAGACGGGCGTACGGCTCGATCGGCTTACCCTTCGGAGCACCTGAGAGGGGATCTTCGATCGGCATCATCGCACCTGAAAAACTCGATATGACTATGCTGAACGCGGCCACAGCCTGCTGAGCGCTGTCCGGTAGGCCGTGAGTGGAGCCTACGACCTTCATATGGCGCTGGCCAGCGGCGAACGCAAGATAGGCGCCCCATGATGTATCCGTGGAACTTGTCACTGCCGCGATGAGATCAGAGTTGTCCACCTCATACCTTTCGGAGCTGAAAGCCGAGCCCGAGCGCTCCATCGCATCACGTCGAATAACCTCCACCAACTCCCCGATCTTCCGCTGGGGCCGCTGGGCGACGGATAAACGACGTTCGATCTCCGATATGGCGGGCTCGGGGGCGAAGTTGATGAAATGACGGCGCAGCAAGCCGCAGGTCTCCGCGATCATGGCGTTGCTCGCCGTCGGCGTCGGTCGGCTCACGGCGCCGCGCATATCTTCAAGGGTCAGCTCCACCACGCGTCGTGTGGGCAAAGGTTCGAAGCTGCCGCTCTCAGGCGGACGGCCCTCGAAGTAGTATTGGACCAACTCCTGGGAGCGTGGCCACAACTCGATCATCTTCTCGTAGTAGCGCTTGAACGCGGGCAACGACTTGGCATAGTCGCCGGCTAAGTGGTGGTTGTAGGCCTCAGTGAGTAGGGGCTGTATCTCGCCGATCAGACCTTTCGCCTCTGGAGATAAACCGAATAGCTGGCTCTGCGGACTGCTAGATGGGTCGCCCGGGTTCTCGAAGACAACGGCCGGGAGACGCGGAGTGTCTTGGGTACGCACCGGCTCTTCGGCCTTCTTACAGGCGAGGAATGTGACGGCCAGCAGCACAATAAAACTGCTTCGGATCCTCATCAAGCGACCGAAGTGATCGGGCGCGACACGGACGCCACGGCCAAGCGGTAGCCGTCGGCGGAGGACTCGATCGTCACGGAGGGGCAGGACTCGAGATCGCGTCGCAGCCTAAGAAGGTTCACGTCCACGATGTTCGGGTTGTCCCTGTTCGGCCAGATCGCCTTGAGCAGGACGCGACGGGAAACGGGGCCTTGGACTCGGAGGAGCAGACTGAGGAGGTCGAACCGGTGGCCGGCGACGTGAACCGCATGCCCATCAACCCACACGCTCCTGGTTGCCGTGTCGACCACGAGACCACCGCGGCGTAGGTCGCTTTCGCGAGACCGCGGACTTGAACGGAGTTCTTCCTCGATCCTATGCTCCAGATGGTGCAGGCTCTGGCCTTTGGCGTAGATCGGGCCCGAGCCGAGTCCTTTGGCGGCGGCGGCAAGCAGGCAGTCCGGGATGCTGAGACCGGTCATGAGGATCACCGGCAGGGCGGCCGTGGCTGGCTGGACTCGAAGCGCCCCGAGAAGAGCCACGCCGTCCATCACGGGCATGGCGATGTCGGCCAAGATCAGGTGCGGACGGAGCTTAGGGATGCTGGCCAACGCCTCCATCGCCGATGAGACGGCAACAGGCTGGTAGCGGCGGCTGGAGAGGAAGCGGCAGAAGAGGCGGCGTTGCTCTTGCTCGTCGTCGACTACCAGGACTCGTCGCGAGTGCCGCACGAGGCTTAGCTTATCCCCGCTTGTAATTTATGTCAAGGCAAGGTCAGCCGAGGTCCGACTCGGTCTCGCAGAACGTCAGGAGACGGTCGCCAGTTTCGGTTACCAGATACTTGGCGCTGTACGGCTTCGAGTAAAAGCCCAAATTGTCGGAGGACGAACGGTTCACGGAGACATGCTTATCCAATAGCCGCTCGATCAGTTTGTCGTGGAGCTCAACCTGCTCGTGGAGCTTCTCCTCGTTTTCGTCCTTGAGCAGGTTCAAGCGGCAAAGTTTCTGCTGGATCAACTCGAAAGAGGGTGTCGTTAGGGCACGCGCTTTCAGGTGACCCTCATTCCCCGGATACATATCGCCCCATAGCCGGCCGCGCTTTCGGCGGAATGACATGTCCGAGAGCACTTGCACTTCAACGACGCTGAGCTGGGCCAGCAACTCAGCGTACTGCGTGAACAGCAAGGACGGGCTCGTCGGCCGTTGGGCTTGTAGGCAAACCACAAACCCCGCGACAAACAGCCGGATCTTGTCTTCCTCGCGCTCCTCGAAGGCGAAGTCAAGCAGCGCGGGAAAGACTCGGTCGCGGACTTCGTGGCGCAGGGCCGCCTCCAGCTTGGAGAGTCGTTCCTCGATGGTAGCGGAGCGATCCTGGAGCTCATGGAAGAGCCTGGCCATGTTGCGCTCGGCGCGCTTCTGCCGGTAGGTGAGGACGAGCGTGGCCAGGTGCGGGGCTGCGGCGGCGAGCATGCCGCCGGCCAGACCCGTGGACGCCTTGAGGATCTCGGCCAGGTAAGGCGGCGCCTGCTCGATGACGCTCTGAAAGAAGTCATCGGCGCGACCCTCCTCGGCGGGGGCCTGCGGCTTCTTGGGCTCGATCTCGTTCACGCGGCCTGTCCTGCCCGAGGGAAGCGCTCGAATGTGAACTTGCCCGCCACGGCGTTCTCGTTAGCTCGCCAGGTGGCGGCATGCGCGAAGTCGCCGACAAGTAGGGCCTGTATATCCGCCCGATCTTGGTCGCCGCATTTCGAGCCGAAGAACACGGCGCTCAACTCGCGGGGGCGGAAAGGAATGTCGTTATACGTTCCAGTGTCGCCCCGGTCGCCAGGACGCACACGAGACACCACGCGCCACTCTTTCTCGTAGGCCCACGCGGTGGACTTGATGTACTGGCACTCCTCGATCATTTGAGCGTAAGACTTTGAGCCCGTCACACGAAGCATGCTGTCGGCCCAGTTCTGCGCGCTGGAGATGGCCGGCGGCTCGTCCTGGTAGACGATGGGTTGGGCGAGCAGTAGCCCGGGGTCCAGCTCGTCGATGACCTCGAACTCCATCACGACGCCGCGGTACTGGTCGGCGTAGTGGTTCCACATGGGAGCGATGTCGTTGAGCTCGGAGACGCAGAAAACGCGTGCACGTCCGACCTCCTCCCTCCAAACCTGACGAAGCGCGGCCATCCCGGCCGGCGAGATGGCAGGCATCACCTGCTCCCTGGCCTGTCGAGCGACTTCTCGGCGCTTGTCGTCCGGACCTGCGGCAGCCGCGGCCAGCAGCAGCGCGATGGCCAGCTCCATGTTTTCATTCGGCCGGGTCTTTGTCTCGATCAAGCGCGCGAGTGTCTCGTTGACCGTGCGCTGTAGCTCTGCGTCCGTGAAGTTGACCCGCAACTCCTGGGTGTTATCGAAAGGGTCGTTAAAAATGACCGGGGAGCTCCATCGCCGCGTCCGGTTCGCCAAGACGATCTTGGCCGTCGAGGCGGGCATGTACTTGTAAAAGTACCGCCGCTCGTGGCGGCGCAGCGGAGAGCGAAAGCCGGCGGCGGGGGCTTCGGCCATGAGTTATGAAGCCTTCGCGGCCTCTTCCCGCCAGGAGTTGATGATGTTGTCGCCCCAGAACGGCTGGCCGTGGCCGCGGAAGCGTTTGCCGTCGAGATACCCCTGCGCGATCTCCTGGACGGCGTCGGCGTCGCGGGGGCTCCATCCGCCCTGCCCGACCAACCACGCGCGGACCGCGGACGGATGGTAGGCGACTCCATGCCCCACGAGGATGCGGAAGGTGTCGAGCGCCGCCATCTTGTCGCTCGGGTGCGTGATGCCGGTGGACAGGTTGACGGTATCGGTCAGGGTCTTGAGAGCGGCCACGACCACGGGGTCGAGGCTCGGCCTCTCGGGCTTGGGCGCGGTGCTGCCGAGCTCCTCCGCCGACCACGCCTTGACCCAGAAGTCGATCTCCTCCATCGTCCACGGGATCACCATCAGGTCGGTCACGCCGGTGACGTCGTCGAGGGCGTCGAGCAGTTTCTTGGGCGGATAGGCGGCGAGGATCGGGCCGTTCCAGGAGTAGATGCGCTCCCGGGCGGTGATGAGCGACAGCGTGGCCTTCCCGAAGCCCACGGTTTGTCCCTTGGCTAGGGCCTTGCAGGCCGGCGTGCCCAGGACGGTCTCGATGGTGGTGCCGCTGAGCTGGCCCTTGGTATAGACGGCGATCGCGGCCTTCCGCTTGGCGGGATCGGACTCAGCCAGGCGGCCGAGCCAGACGAGGCCCTTCTTGAGAGTCTCGACGTCCGACCCATAAGAGCGGATGAAGAGCGACTTGCGGTTGTTGTTCATGAGAGCCCCTTCCCGAGGTCGATCAGCCCCTTGGCCTCGCCGATGAGTCCCTTGAGCTTGGCCACGCCCGCCGAGCTGTCCGAGTGGTCGGCCTTGGCGGCGACGGCCTGCAAGTCGTTCATGAAGCCCTGGAGGTTCTGGGTGCGGGCGACGATGGCGTCGAGGGCGGCGTCCTGCGCCTTCGTGCGGAAGGACTTGAGCTTCTTGTCGGCCTCCTCGCGGGTCGCGTCGTCGGTGTCGGGGTGGGCGATCACGGCTTGAAGCTCCTTGATCGCCTTCTTGTAGAGCTCGCTCACCTTGTTGTCGGCCATGTTATCGCGCCTCCCTCAGCTTGAGCGCGGCCATACGGAGGTCCCGCGCCTGTTGGATGAAGTCCCTGGTGGCGGCGTAGCGCCCCGCCTCCGTGTCGTCCTTGAGCGCCGCGAACGTGCGCTTCGTGGCCAGCAAGGCGTTCTTGTACTCCCTGAAGACGGCGCGCTGGGCTTTCACGCGCTCCTCGATCTTGTTGTAGGCGAGCGCGGCCGACTCGGTCTGGCCGGCAAGGACGGTCAGGGCGTCGAGGTCCGCCGACGAGGCGGTCGAGGCGCTTTCCCCGGCCTGCGGTTCCAAAGCGGTCACCGACTCGTGGGCCAGCGAGACCCGAGCCTGGTTCACCCTGCCGAGCAGCGTCACGATCTCAGGCGTAGACTTCAACTCCTTGAGCCGCTTGTTGACGCGTCCGCCGTACGACCCGATCTGCTTGAAGTAGGGGTCCTGCTCGCGCTGGATGTCCTGCACGAGCAACTCCTCGAGGTTGTCGGCGTCGATGATCAGGATGTCGACGATGCCGGCCATCGGCTTCTGGGCGGCGGCCACGGCCTCAGCGAACTTCTTCCTCTTGATCGTGTCCTCGACGAGCGCGACGCCCTGGGACACGACCTCCAGGTACGGCCCGGCCTTCTCCACCATCTTCGTGATGCGCTGGAGGTTCAACGAGGACAGGTCCTGCTGGAGGCCCGTCAGGTCAGACTGCACGGACTCCTTGCTCTTCCCGGAGGCCAAGGCGATGAGCACGCTGTTGTAGCGGTCGATGAGGTTCACGGCGGCGAGGCCCGTCTCAAGCGCGGCCTTCCGGTTCTCCAGCTCCTTGAACTTCTCGGCGACCGTGCCCTCCTTCTCGGGACGGCTGGCGATGTTCTCGGCGGCGAGCGTGGAGCGGAGGTACAGGTCCTCGGCGTTGGCCTTCACCCCGGAAAAGCTCTGGAGATAGGAGTTGAAGCTCGCCTGGGGCACGGTGCCGCAACCCGTGACGACGAGGAGGGCGACGAAGAGAGGGGCGCTGATGCGTTTCATATGTTCACCTTCGATCGCGGGAGCTGTCACGACGCGGCCGCGGAGCGCTTCGTGGGCCGAAACAGGAGGAGGGTCGAGGGGAGGCCGCTACTTCGTCCAGCCGTCGTTACGCCGAGGAGAAGGATAGCATACTTATTAGCAGTCAACAATACCGACTGCTAATAAAGAGACGGCGGGGCATCAGGAGGCCGGGATGGCCCAGATGCCCCGCCGTGCTAGAAACGAGCCGTGGCGGCCCAAGAACTGCCGGCTAGACAGGGTCTGGGACGGCAGAAATGGCCCCGCCCAGCCGTTCCCGTGCCGCGGACAGGATGATCGCCTGCTTCGCGCGTTGCTCGGCCGTGAGCTTGCGGCGCCGGCGCGCCTGGAGGACGTCCGCCACCCGCTCCAGGTCCGCGGGCGGGAAGACGCAGACGAGCTCCTGGTCACCTCGCTGGACCACGGGGTAACCCAGCGCCTCCAGCCGCTTCGACATCCGCGCGGAGTCCGCCCGCGCGGCCAAGCGACCGTCGCCGCTGTGCGGGTAGATCGCGCCGTACCGGCACGGGATCTCCAAGCACCACGGTCTCTCCTTGCGGTCGGAGTCGTCGGTGCCGTCGTCGCGGACCTTGTAGCGGTCGCCGAACTGCTCCTTGAGGTTGGTCATGGCCGCGCCTCCTGGAACTGCTGCACGGCCTGCGCGGCCATCTCTCGCTGCATGGTCTCCACGGCCGCCGCGAAGGCGGCGAGGCGACGCCAGCGCTTCAGCGTCGTGGAGCTGATCGAGAGCTTGCTCACGATCTCGCGGCTCTTGCGCCCCAGGGCCGTCTCGACGACGGCCAGCTTCTGTCTCGGTGTCAACATGGTTGGTTTCCTCCCCTTATAATTGGGTCTTTCTTGCTACCGCTTGGTTCGGCTCAGTGCTCCAGGAGCCAGGCCGGCTCGGTTTGGACCGCTGGACCGGCAGGACCAGGTCCCGCGCATCCCTTCTCCGTTTCCACCTCGCCCTCGGCATGGGAAAGAAAGGAAAAACTTTCGCAATGGGTTTGGACCGGGTCCACCCGGTCCATCCGGTCCCTGGGCGGGGCCGTAGCCGAACCGGTGTTGACCGTGCCCACCGCGCTCGACTCCTTCCACGCGACATCCAGCCAAACGTGAGGTCGGCTGCCGTCGCCGAGGTATTTCCTTCCCTCGTGCAGGCGGAAGGAGGAGGCGAGCGCCTTGGCGAAGCCCTTGGCCGCGTGGGGCTTCTGCATGCCCGCCTTCTGCGCCCAGTGAGTGTAGTGGTTGAACACCTGCTCCCTCGGCAGCCAAGCCCCCGGCGTGCGCTCGAGGTTCTCCAGCGCGAACTCGTAGACGTTGTCGCAGTCGCGACGGTACTTCTCGGTGGCCTGCTCGACGCTCTCGCACGTCGTGAAGCCGCCCCGCTCCTCGAGCCGCTGGAGGCCCGCGAGGGCCCGGTTCAGGAGGCGGCTGAGCGCGCTCGGGGTGGTCAACTTCGCCAGGATGTCCTTGTCCGCGGTCTTCCCCTCGAAGGAGCGTAGGAAGGGTACGACGATCCAGCGCCGGAAGAAGGCGGTCGTGTGGTCGGCGGAGTACGGCAACTCGTTCGCGGAGAAGAGCAGGCGGGCGTACGGCCGGAACGTGAAGGCCGGCTGGAACTTGTGCTCGGCGCGTACGACGTCGCCGCCGACTATCTGCTTGAACACTCCGCTCTCGGCAAGCGCCGCCGACGACAGGTCGGCGCAGATGTTGGCCGTCTTGCCGAAGAGATCGGCCACGGCGAACTTATTCTCGGTGAGGGCTTGGAGCGACGTCTGGCTGACGTTCTCAGCGCCCAGCAAGGCCGTCGTCATCGACAGGAACGTGCTCTTTCCGTTCGAGCCGGGACCGAAGAGCATGACCGCCTTCTGGTGCTTCGTAGTCGGCAGCAGCAAGTAGCCCAAGATCTCCTCGGCGAGGAGCAGCGCGTCCTCCGGGAAGACCTCGGCCAGGAAGCGGTCCACGTCGGGGCATTCCGCTTGCGGGTCGAATGCGGCTGCGATCTGGAACGTCGAGAGGTACCCAGGGGAATGGGGCAGCAACGCGTCGGTGCGCCAGTCGAGCATGCCGTTTCCCGCGTTCACGAGATCCAAGGCCGCGTGGTTCAGGCGCGCGCCGTCCGTCTTCACGCTCTCGCTCAGCATCTCGAGCGTGGAGTCGATCCTGTCGGGCTTGGAGTGCTGCGCCAGCGCGGCGTGCGCGGCGGTGCGCGCCGCCGCTTCGCCCGCTTTGAAGAGGCCGTCCTTATAAAGCAGCAGCCGCGCGCCCCGACCGCTCTCGTCGATGGGCGAGGCCAAGTAGGTGGACTCGCGGCCGAGACGGTCGGCGAGCACCCGCGGGAGGAAGGACTTGCCCTCGAAGCACTCGGGCTTGCCTTTACCGCCCATTTCGTCGGCGCCGACTCGCTCGAGCTCGAGGAAGTCGTTCAGGGAATGGGTCAGCCGGAAGTCATCGTACCCGGCCTTCTCCGCCCCGTCCGGCAGGCAGACCACGGAAACCTCCGCCCCGCGCTCCTCGAGCGCAGCGACAAGGCCGCGGATCGCGGCGCCCACGTGCTTGTTCCTCCGCCAGTCCGAGTCCGGCACCACGCGGACTTCCCGCCCGTCCAGGGCGACGCGATCGAAGTCGGGGATCAAGCCGCCACTTTTCGCCTTCCAGTTATAGACGCCGCCGATCCCGACGGAGCACAGCCCGTCCTGGTCAGCCGCCAGCGCCTTCTTCTCGCCCTCGATCACGTACAAGATGTCGTCGGCAGCGCCGACGCGCGCCTGGCTGCGGGGCGGGAGGTACAGCCGTGGCGACGTTTCCTTCGGCTGAAGGTACTTCACTCTCTTGCCCAGCTTGTCGACGTAGGGCGGGAAGACCTTCGCGCGGAGGAAGTCCGTGCCTGCGTAGGGGATCAGGACCGCCGACTTCACGGCGGACACGCCGAAGCCGATGCCGCGCTTGAGTCCGATGGCGTCGACCCCGCGCAGCCGCGCGGCCTCCGCCGTCGCGGGCATGATGCCCGACTTCTTCAAGTCCGCGACGTGCTCGCTCGTGAGCTCGCACGTCCTCATGAGCCGCTGCCACTCCAACTCGTCCGCCTCGCTGCGCGCGTCGTCGTTGTCGATCATGTTCATCTCCAGTCCCCAGGCGCCTCCGCCCGGGTGGGCGTTCGCCGCTCGTGACTGGAGAAGAACCTGATGGTCCCGTCCGCCCCGATCCGGTACTAATGGATCTTTCTTGCTACCGTCTTTCGCGCTTTCGCCCCGATCACCGTCGGCACCGACGGAGATTGGGAGCGCGCAGGCGACGTTTCCCACGGGGGGCTCGCTGGCGGACGGGAGCTACACGGCGACCGTGACCGACCTCGCGGGGAACGCGGCGGAGGCCAATTTAGCCGCCGCCTGAGGGGCCGGGCCCGTCGAGCCGGGCCCTTCCCCCGCTTGCTGCCGCCGTCGCCGGGCGCGCGCGTCTGGAGGTGAATGCGTCATGCGTTCCTGCGGGGCACACCAGGGAATAATGCGAGCCCGGGTGTTCTACGTGCGCACCAGGGTCGCCGAAGCGCACACGCGGATCGCACGGAAGCGCGCCATATGCGCGCAGCGAGAGCGCCGCGCGCGCGGGGCTACTCGACGGCCTTGGTGATCTCGGCCTTGATCCCCGCCGGCATAGGGCGGATGCCGTCCACCAGCAAGATGGTGTCGCGGAGGCGCTTTAATGCGTCGACCTGGCCCTGCGCCTTTAAGTTAAGAGCAAGGGCGGCCAGTGAGAAGGACAGCACCTTGGCGCACTGCTCGAGGTTCTGGCCCTCCGTTCCATTCGCGAACCACTCGTTACCCAGCCTCGTCTCCGTCGGCGCCGGCAACTCCCCGGTCTTCCAGGCCAGTATCCACTCCCGATAGGGGACTCCAAGCGCGTGGGCCATCACGTTCAGCCGGTCGACGTCCAGCGCCCGGGCCAGGACCTCGCGCACCTTCGCGCGCCCGGCAGCGACCGTGGCCTTGGCCGCCTCCATGGACACGATGGGCGGACCAAGAGGCACCGTCCAACGGTGCCCATCGCCGGGCGCGCCCTCGACGACAACGGCCGTGGGGACGAGGCCTTCCTTCGTGACGGCACCCGGATCACCAGGAACGAGATCAACTTGGAACGGCCGGCCGCCCATCCACCGGGCCTTCCACATGCCGCTGGTGAGGTATAGATCGAGGCGGGAGCAGTCCTTGGCGGCAAGCCCGATCAAGAAGGGGATGGACTGGTTGAACAGCCACTCGATCTCGTACGCCTTCCAACTCGCGGGATCGTTCTTATTTTTATAGCCGCCATAGGTGAGGACGTTGTCGTCGGCGCGCGTCTTGACCTGCAACCCGAAGGAGTAGGGCGACGTTCTGATGACGTGCCCGTCCGGCTGGGTCAACGCGCAGTAGAAGTCCAGACCGTAGTCCTGCTGACGAGGGACAGCCGTCGGCGCGCAAATGCCGGATAGGACGAAGCCTGCGAAGGCCTCCTTCTGCGCTCCCTCATTCGTCGACGCGAGTTGCTGGTGTGCCACGAGCAGATGTTACAAAACTCCCACAGGAGGCTGGTCGCGCGGTATAATATCCGCTCTCTCGACGAGAAACGAACATGAAAGTCTTCATTTCCCACGCCCACGAGGATCGACAGGAAGCCGCTGTCCTTCACGACCGCCTCAGTCTCCTCGGCTGCGAGTGCTTTCTGGCGCATCGCGACCTGCCCGGCGGGTCGAAGTGGAGGGACGAGATCGTCCGCGAGCTCAAGTCGTCCGACGTCTTCATCCCGATCCTCACTACCAGCGCGCTGGGCTCGGCCTGGGTGCATCAGGAATGCGGCATGGCGCACCTTCTCCGCGCGAACAAGCGGCCGATCTTGATCGTCCCCGTCCTCGTTGGCTGCGACGCCCCGCCTGGGTGCATCGCCGAATACCAGGCGGTCAAGGCGAACAAGCAATACCTCGGCTTGAGCGACAAGGTGAAGATGACCGACGAGCTGACGCTGAAGCTGGCCGGCGAGATCATGGCCGCCTCGTCCGCACCCGAGCAGCTCCGAGGCGCCGCCGTTGCCAGCGCGCGGGGCGCCGCTTGGAACAGCGTCGAGTACATCGTCCAGTTCTTGCATCAGACGGACTCGCTCACCTATTCCGAGTTCGTCGACCTGATCGCCGCGTGCCGCTACAACTTCGCGGTGGCCTCGACCGACAAGGCGATGTGGTACATATTCCGGTTCCTCGAGAAGCACAAGGCCGAGATCGACCGTGATCCCGCCGCGGTGAAGGCGTGGAACGAGATCTACGCCCAGTACGACAAGAGAAAGAAGGACGAGGCGCGGCGAGCCGAGGAAGCGCGGCGCGAAAGCGAAGAGCGACAAAAGGAATTGGCGCGCGTGCTCGCCCAAAACGGAAAGGGCGCGTCCGAGCCGGCGTCTGCCGAGGCGTAAGCGTCGTTTACAGTCATGGGCTTTCAGATAAAGAAGATCTCGAACCACGGCACCTCGAACCCCATCGTCGCTCGCCTCACGATACAGACCGACGAGCTGCTCGGCTTCTGCACCATCCCGAAGGAAAAGAAAGAAGAGATCCTCATCCTGTATCACGACGAGATCATGCCGCGGCTTCTCGCCTGCGACACGATCGCCCAGCGGATCGCGAAGGACGTTCTTGAGGTCGAAGCCTCTTTAGAAAAGACCGGACTGGTCCGCCAGGCTGGAGGACGCGTCGTCGAAGTACCGCAGGTCATGGACCTTCAGCAGGACGCCGAGCAGTTCCTGTACACTGCGAAGTGCGTGCTTCGGGAGGCCGCAAAGGTCTTCAAGCCGTTCTTCGAGCAGGAGTTCAAGAAGGCGCGCTACGACCAGATCATCGTTTGGGCGAAAGAGCGCTTTGGAGAGAGCCACGAGATCCCTCGGATGCTGAAGGAGGACCACGACCTCTGGCTCAGCCGGCTGATCGACATGCGCAACGCCGTGGAGCACCCGGACAAGCTCCGCCTGACCATCAAGAATTTCGAGCTCGGTGGCGATAAGCTCGCCGTCCCCATGTGGCAGCTTAACGATACGCCCGCCACCGATCTAGCCCAGGACATGCTCTTCTACGTGGAGAGCATGCTCACTTTCTGCGAGGACCTGCTGATGGCCGGCATCCACACCGCCGGCATCTTCCCGGGCGTCGGCTTTGGGCTGATCCCTGAGGCTGAGCGCAAGGTTGACTGCCCCAAGCGCATTCGCATGGCCCTTCTGAAGGACCTCAACTTCCCTGCTCCGCCGAGCTCTTCGCCCGCCGCTCCTGCCGTCTGAGCGGCTAAACCCGCGCTAGCAGCGTCACTCGCGGGATCTCCACGCGGTACAAGGCGCCGGCCGGCGTCCTGCGCTTGGTGACCATCTGATGCTTGGCCAAGATGAGGCCGATGGCGGCGGGCGTCAAGACCGCCAGGTCCGGGAAGCGCGCGACGACGGCCTCGCGCAAGGCGGAACTCGTCCTTTCCTGGCCATCATCAGGCAGGGCGGCCAACGCCTCGGCCACCTTGCGCTCGATCGGGGTCAGAGCGGCGGCGCTGGGCAGCCGCAGGGACGACCGGGTTGCGAACGCGGCTATCTCGGCTGCCACGGCGCCGGTCGGGTCCACGAAGCGCGCCACCTGAAGCAGGGGAAGGAACACCTCGAGTCTGCGAGCCGAGAGTCCGGGAATAGCCGGCACCTTGGCCGCCAAGACGTCGCGCCACCGCGTCAGGGCCGTCGAATAGAGGGCAGCCCGAATGCAGGCGAAGTCCTCCGACCGCTCGTCCAGAAGCAGGGACGTCTTCGTCGCGTCCGCCGAGGGCGCCATCTTTAGGACGATCGCGCGAGAGGCCAATACCTCGTCGAGCCCGGCGATCGAGCCGATGGCTCGCGGACCGTATACAGGGTACTTCGCCAGACGACCGCGGCCGGCGGAGCGCACGACGTCTCCGCCCTCGCGACGATAGCCGGCGTTCAGGATCAGGCGGAGCTCCCGCTTAGCCGACAGGTCCTCTTGCTCGTCGATGATCCCCGTGGCCCTGTTGACGCAGATCCGGGCCATGGCTGCCGGAGTTACGTTCGCCATGGAGATCGCGTTGAAGCAGGTGTGGTAGAGCAGCGTGAGCAGGCGCGTCTTGCCCGAGGCCGGCGGTGCCTCACACTTCAGGATGCCGAAGGCGGCCCATGCCGGGAAGAGATAGGTCGCGATGGTCCACGCCGCCAGCAGCTTCGCCTCCACCGGACCGCCGAGCGTCAAATATTTCTCGAAGACGCCGACCAAGCGCGCGAACAATTCGGCCGGCGGCGGCGGGTCATATGTGCCTTCCAAGAAGCACCTCAATTCCTCTTCGCGCCATCGACTCTGCGGATCGGTGAACGTGGGCACGAGCGCGATCCGCATCGGCAACTCGGCGGTGGGTATAAGCATCCGGCGATCGCGCGTGACGAGCACCGTGTACGCCTTCGGCGCCGAGGCCACGCCGAGTTCGCCGCCGGCCAGATAGAGCGGCACCGTCGTCATCGCGAGGCCCTGCTCCGGGATGAAGTCCAACCCCGGATGAGCGACCCGCGTCCTCCGACTCCAGTCCACCTCGCGGAGCGCGGCGTCGTCAGCAGCTGAGGACGGCGGTATCTCGGGCATCAGCGTCTCACCTCCTTGGCCAAGAACCAGCAGCGGATCATCTCGCTGATCGCGCGTCCGAGCATCTTGTCGCGCCCGCGCGGGTTGACCGCGACCACCTTCACGCCGCCGCGGCCGCCGCGACGCGCGTAGATCTCGAAGAACCACTCATCCATCAGCACCCAGCGTCTGCGCATTCAAAACCTCCGTAAAACCCAGCACGGCCAGCATTCCGACCCGTAACAGCGCGTTTAAACGCGTCAGTTCGCCTGCCACCGCTCATCAGGCAACCCAGCAACGCCAGCATATGGACTGTCCGCCTCCTGTCGCAGAAAGCGATGTTTCCGCGACGCTCAATTCCCGGGGGCTTCTCCCTCGGGAGGCGGGGCTGAATTCCGACCCCGTTTTCGCGACAACTCTCGGGCGACCGCGTCCTTGGTGACGCCCATTTCCCGGGCGATCTGGCGGATGGACATGCCCTGCGCCTTGAGGGCAGTGGCGCGGTCGACGTCGATCTCAACCCTGGGCCGGCCGAGGCGGCGCCCGCGGGCTCGCGCACGCTGGAGGCCGGCCAGCACGCGCTCTTGGATCAGCGAGCGTTCAAACTCCGCGATCGACGCGACCATCGCGAAGACCATCCGACCAGCAGGCGTCGTGGTGTCGATGGCCTCGCTGAAGCTGACGAACTCGACGCCGAGCGCGCGGAACTCCTCGAGCGTGTTGAGCAGGTGGCGCGAGCTGCGCGCGAAGCGGTCGAACTTCCAGACCAGCACGATGTCGCACCGCCTGCGCCGCACGAGCTCGAGCATGCGGCCGAGCTGGGGCCGCTGTTCCTTGGCGCCCGAAACGCCGTGGTCGACGAACTCCTCTACGATCTCCCAGCCGCGGTTCCGTACGTAGTCTCGCAGCGCTATCAGTTGGTTCTCCGGCGTTTGATCGCGGGTCGAAACGCGGGCGTAGATCGCGACTCTTCCCCGGTTCGTGCTCATATGAGTCGTGCCTCCCTGAACGAGTAGAACGTCTCAGCCACGATGAGATGGTCCAGCACCGGGATGCCGAGCAGCTCACCTGCCCGAACGAGCCGGCGCGTTACCTCCCGGTCCTCTATCGACGGCGTCGGGTCGCCAGAGGGGTGGTTGTGCGCGACGACGACGGCCGCGGCGTTGGCCAAGATCGCCGGCTTGAAGAGCTCGCGCGGATGTACCAAGCTCGCGGACAGCGTGCCGATCGACACCACGGAGATGCCGGTCACCTGCTTGCGCGCGTCCAGCATGAGAACCAGGAAGTGCTCCCGGTCCACTCGGCCGAGGAACTTCTTCACGATCTCCGCGACGATCGCGGGCGAGTCCGCCGACCTGCTGGGCACGCTGACAGAACAGTCCCGCACGAGCTCCACGCTGTATACGGCCACTCTCTTCAAGCAAGGAACTCCCCGGCCTCGTCGTCGTATTCAGCCACCAACGGGCCGACCACCTCGCGACCGTCGTCGAGCATGAGGTGTGCTCGGATCTCATCGTCCCGCCAGGTGCCTACTCTGACGGCCACGATCTTCCTGCCGACCAGCGCCTTCTCGAGCACAGCCTTGGTCGCGCGACCGGCCGACTCGAGGAAGCGACTCGCCGCAGCCGCCATCCTACCGCTGCTCACGATCCTCCTGCTCGTCGTCCGCGGCAAGGCCGGGCTGTATACCGCCCAGCAACTGGGCGACGATCTGGGAGGCCAGCCCCGGAGGCAGGGCTCGAGCTGGGCTTCGGCCGCCGTCTGAATAGGGGACGTCGACGCCCATCAGCCGGCCGCTCTGGCGAGCGAGCTCGAACATCGCCGGCGCGCTCTGCTTGAAGGCGGAGAGGCCGAAGGCCATCACGAACTCCATGTTCACCTCGCCGTTCTCGGTCTGGTGCTGCAAGGCGTGGGCGAAGCCGTCCAGGATCGAGACGAGGCTGTAGCGCTGGACGTGGATGGTGTTCGTGTCCGGGTCGAAGCTATAGCCCGGCTCGTCGCCCTGATGCCTCTCCAGCTTGGGCGCTGGCAGGCCGAACTTGTCGGCGAGCTCCTCCAGCATCGCCTGATACTTGGCCGTGCGGATCTCGTCGTCCTCCTCCCGCCGGAACAGCTTCGTCTTCAGGGCCTTCCTGACGACGCCCACCTCCTCGTCCGTGAACTTAATGCGGTCCTGCAACGGCCCGGAACGGCTCACGATCTCCATGCGTTACCTCCCTTACGCGTCATGTCTCGCCCCGAACAGGTTCGAGCTCCTGTCTAGGCGCTCGCCTCGTCCGCCGGGGAAGCGCAGCACCTGCGAACGCAGCGCCTGCACCTCGGCCTGTATACCGACCGCGCGCAGAGAGCTCTCGAGAGCCTCGCCGCTCTTGTGCCACAGGATGCCCTCCCCGATCCTCGCCACGAACAAGCTCGTGACCTCGTCGACTGCCAGCACGAACTGCGCGCCGTCCTTCGACATGGCCGCGATCGCGAAAGTGCCCTCCAGCTCCTCGAGCGAGGCCGTGCTGAAGCCGTGGGTCGCCAGCCAGCAGCCGGCAGCCTCCGAGTCCGTCTCGCCGGCCGGCACGAACGACGAACGCAGCATGAGCCTCTCCGCCCTGAGCGTGCCGTTGTGTGCCATGAGCCAGTCGCCGACCTTGAAGGGATGGCAGTTCCGACGGACCACGTCGCCCTGCGTCGGATAGCGGGCGTGGGCGATCAAGGTCTGTGCCTTGGCGAAACGTCCGATGTCCCGCGAGTTCTGAGCAAGCCACTGCGACGGCATGCCGACGTACTTCACCAGGGCGTCCTTCCCAGGAAGGTCCGTCGCCAGGCCGAACGACTTATCCCCGAAGGGCTGCGCTTTGCGGATGAGGTGGCGCAGCAGCGTCTCGCGGTCGCAGCGCGCGGGGAAGTCAGGCCGATGCCAGCCCGTGATGGCGCACATCAGCGAGGCCTCCGGGCGAAGCGCTCGATCGTCTCGCTCCAGTAGTCCTTCTCGAACTTCGTCAGGCCTAGGAGCTTGAAGACGTCGCCTTGCGGCTTCTCCGCCAGCATGCCCAGCCGGAGTCCCCGTTCGACGATCCGCAACGAGAGCTTGACCGACTCGACCACGACATCGGGCGTCGTCGTCCCGCTGAACAAGCGCAGCTCGACTGTCTTGTGCCGCTCGAAGGACGGCTCTGCGTTCAGCCATTTGTAACGGGCATTGCCGCTGCCGCCGGACTCGGACAACGGCCGCGCATAAGGAACTTCACGGCGGCTCGGGGCCACGAAGCTGTAGATGTCGTTCTCGATCCAGACCCCGAAGCGCAGCAACGCCTGTCGCTCCTCCTTGGTTGTGTCGGACACGTCGCAGTGCACATGGACGCCGCACGTCCGGTTGGTGCGGAAGCCCATATCCCGGATCTTCTGCACGTCTCGCCGTAGCGCCTCGAGTCCTGCGTCTCCGACGAAGGGCGGGCTGCGCCACTCGACGATCTCGGTCACCTCTTCCTCGATCTCGTCGGGGTGGATCGAGCCGTCCGTCGTCTCCTGCCAGTGTTGGATGGACTCCCGCGGGATGCTCGCCTGCGACGGGATCAAGTAGCTCTCGATCTCAACGCCGAAGGGACGGTGGCTGCGCGTCTCCGTGACCACCGGACCGCCGATCGGAGCCGGGAACGTCGTCCAGATGCTCGGCCTCAGATCGCAGGTCTGGCAATGGTTGCCAGTCGCTCCCTTCTGGAAGACGGCCCCGCAGCCTCGGCACAGTGTCTTGCCCGCCCGTATACAGGTCGTGCAGACCCTGGGCTGCAGGTGGCGCCTTGCCGCGGCCGGCGCAAGGCGACTATCGAACGTTCGACATCCCGCGCATCGCAGCCGATCGACCGTGGCACAGGCGTGCTCGAGACCCAGAGAGCCTGTATACGGCGCCTGGCAGTAGGTGCACGTCCTGGTTTGCTGCGGCGGATCTCCCGCGGGAGGCGGAACCACGACCTGCCGCGGACGTCTGCGTCGCCGTGGTGGAGCGGACGTCTGGGAAGGCGGCGCTGCGGCCGCCTCGACGCCGACCGGCGACAGCGCCGACAGTGCGTCATCGGCGATAAAACGGCGTTGCTGCTCTCCGTCCGTGAACTCCGAGACCCAGATGCTGGGGTCCGCTTGGTGCCTGTGCAGGAGCCGGACCTGACGGCCCTCCCAGGCGTACGTCTCACCGGCGTTGGGCATTTTCTCGTCTCATCCTCCTGTCGGCCTCTCGCGCCTGGCGCCAGACCGTCAGCCGGCGCTTCAGTTCGGGGTCCTGCTGGAGCAGCCCCTTGATCGCGAGATGGGCTTGAATTCTCGTCATCTCCGTTTCGATCACGACTCCGAGTAGGTCGAGGACCTTCCTCTGCTCGGCGGTGGCCGGGAGCTCGAAGTTAGCCTGCTTGAGCGTGAAGGCCATTACTCGCTCCTCGGCTCCGCGCCGCCCGATGGTTCGACTCGGCAGCTTGTGCGGGGTTGATGCACAGGGAGATCAGCGTCCCCTTGCTCGGGTTGATCGCCCTGTAAGCCGGCATGCCGTTGTTGCTCTCGTCCCGACGCTCCACCGCTCGGAGCAGGAAGTAGACCGTCCCGTCCCGAGCCCGCTTGATGTCGATGAGCCGCCCCGAGTAGCGCTGTCTGGGCAGTTGAAGCTCCCGCGTCGCGGCCGCGGCCTCCCGGAGGGCCCTCTCGCTCGGCGGGTTGGCCGCCTTGTACCAGGCCTCAACGACCGACCCGTTCATGCGGTGCTCGGCTCCACGCGCGCTCGGCACGCTGTCGAGACGGATGTCGCCGCCTTCGACGGCACGACGGCCGGGCGATGCCTCCAACTCCCGGCACCAGACCTCGAACATCCGCACGGCCTCGGTGGAGCTCAGCCTGTATTCCACGCTAAGGCTCCACCGCCGGGAAGAAGGCGCGCGTCGTCTCCGCCGCCTCCACCCATGAAAGGCCCCACTCCTGGGCGAGCGCCTCCACGATGCCGAGCCAAACCCCGACCGGAAGTCGCTTCATCGCGAAACCTCCGGGCGGCGGTCGCGGCCCTGCACCGGCTTGCGGCTTGACTCAGCGAGTTCCAGGCTGCGCCTGAACGACAGCAAGCGGCGTCTCGACTCGGCGTCGATCGCCGCCCTCAGCTTGATCGTCCCCATGCTCTCCTCCTTGCTCCTCTTCGGCGTCTTCCGTGCACCAGCAGTCCTCGTGGCCGCAGTCCTCGCAGCACAACTCGGGTGGGTCACCAGGCGGCCCCTGGGTGCTCCACCAGATGCGGCGGGCGTTGATGCGACGGATACGGTCTTCCGCTTCTAACTCCCGCGCTTCGGCCCGCATGTCCTCCTCGTCGGCCATCTCAGCGGTTGACGAGCTTCCCGTGCGTCGGGCAGGCGGCCCGCGACTTCTCCCAGGCTTGCGCGCTCTCGACGAGCAACGCGGCGGCTTCCATCCGGTTCATCTCCTCTCTGCTCATGGTTGCCTCCCGTTCAGTCTCGGCGTGACCATCCTCGCCGGCACGAAACCTTGGCGGCAGGCGCAGCACGGCCCCCACGCGGCATGGAGCGCGTCGGCCTGCTCTTGCCCGAGTTGGCGCAGCTTCGGGTCCGGGTGCCGACGGGTCATCCGTGCCGGGCAGACCACGGAGCGCGACGGAGTTCGGCCTCGCAGCGCTATACCGCCCCACTCGTCGGCCCGGGACGCCCGCTTGGCCCGCACGCGCTCTCGCTCGACCAGCAAGGGGCTCCACTCCTCGGCCCGTGCCTCGACGATGGCGCGCGCCACGGCCTTGATGGCCAAGTGCTCCCGATAAGATCGCCTCATGTCGTCACCTCCCAGCCTTCGGCCCGCCGGTTGCCCGACGGGCTCAAGGCCGGGTGACGTTGGGCCAGGTATCCGCTCGACGCGGAGTCGCCGGCCCGTTCCTTCCCGTTCTAGGTGGAAGTTGGTCGCCCCTCACTATCACGCGGCCCGGCTCGTCACGGCCCTCCGCGGTCCTATTCCGTCCGACGCTTTCGGCCCGTATACAGCGGCCATCCTCACGCCGGAATTGGGCGCCCGCCCATGTCCCCGCACTCCGCGCCGACGGCTTGTCAGGCCGCCGACACGGCGCCGCCCCGTTCTCCACGGAGCCAGCGGGAGCCAGTCTTGGTGCGTCTTGGCTGGCATTCCAAACGAGGGCGGTATCTCCTGGGCCTACATCACCGGGGCGTCCGTCCTATCTTCACGCGGCACTAACTCTGCGACCCGCGTTATCTTCGGCAGTCCCACTCCCTATCCGACTACCCGGTTACCTCGGCCCGTCCTTCCCGCTCTCGCCTTCCCGCTTTGTCAAAGACCGCAACGTCCGACGGTCTAAGTGTGCCGCGAGTCGTTAAAAAATTCGCCCGGTCGGGGGAGGGTCCACCCCGTCGAGCAGGAAGCCTCCGCGTAGGTTCCCCCGGGGGGAGGGGACATTCCTAAAAACGAGAGGGTAGCCCCCCAGGAGGAGTGGCACGACTCATTTTTGGGGGCGACCGACATTTTTTCTGGCGGAGCAGTTTTTATAACGCAGGGCAGCCGTGGCAGCGGGCAACGGGACAGCTCAGCGGGGTGGACGACAGGAGGGCTGATCGCATCACGATCGCGTAGACGATCGTGAGGCAGCGGGCAGGGAGGACGTCGAGGCCGAGGACTAGATCGTCCCGTCGCGCCGCATCTTTTCCTCGATGCGGCGGTCATGCTCTTCGATACGGCGTTCTTCGGCCTCGTCTTCTCCCGACGCCTGCATCGACGCGGCGTTCTCGGCCGCCTCGATGAGCTTGTCGGTCTTCTTGTTCAAGGCCTTCAACTCCTTGAGGATCTCGCCGAGGAGCTTCTTGGTCTCTGGGTCCATGGTCAGCGCCTCTTGCCGAACGCAAACCAGAGGACGAGCAGGTCGTGCACTACCCACACACATGTCAGCATCGCGGACGCGGTCCAGATCAGGCAGGAGGCGCCTTTGGCCAGCAGGCGCGGGGACTCGCAGCCGCTGCACGACCACTCGTTACGGATGATGATGCCGCAGTCGCCGCACCGGCGCAGGTCCAGACCCGGCTTCGTCGTATCGTAGCGATAGGCAACGCCGACGCCGTACATCATGGCCATGCAGAGAAAGGCCAGGATAACGCATCCGAGCACCTTCACGAAGTTGAGCGGGGTCGGCTGGTTGGCGAAGACGATGGCGCCCATGAAAATGGCGTAAGCATAGGCCAGTCCTAGGACTACGCCGGCGTCTAGCAGGAGTTGGCCGCCGAAGCGGAGAACCCGCATGAGCAGATAACGGACGTCGTCCGCTAAGTCGGAGACTTCGTCTTGGTCCGCGGCGACCAGCTCAGGTGCCGCGACGGAACGTTTGATCGACCGCATTCAGGAAACCTCCCCAGCCACCCCTGGACTTGGCGAACAAGGAGTGGACGTCGCGAGCATCGTTGAGTCCCAATAGCCCGAGAAGCTCGTACTCGGTGACGTGATGCTCCTTCGCGACCATCAACACGGCCGTCTCGGCCGGGATGCCGTCACCGAGCAGAACAGCGCGAAGCCTCCGCATGATCCTGTCCCGTTGCCGCGCGGTCGGGTCCTGCCACACGAGGGAGAAGCCCTTGTTGATCCAAGGCAGCAGGTGCACGATGCCGAAATAAATGAACGGCAGGCAGACGACGACGATCACGATATGCACGAACACGATCATGGGCATCGGCGGGGACTCCTGCCGTCAACCTCGAGATGGACGATCATGGTCGCGACGTCTCGGCGCATCCCGGCCTTCAGCATGCGCCGTCGCCGTAGCGCCATGATCCTGACCCGGGTAAGCCGACGGCCGTACCTGTCGGGCCTCACCGCTTGCGCTCCCCCGTTTTATCGGACCTACGGCCTTTCTCGGCGTCGCGACGCTCCCGCGCCTCAGCCTTCTGCCTTTCATGGCGGGCACGTTCTTCCTGTCGCCGTCGCTCCTCGCGCGCGAGCCGATCGCGCGCATCCTGGTCGCGGCGGGCTTTCTCACGATCCTTCTCGGCACGGGCGTTGGCGCGCTGCTGCTCCACCCCGGACCAAACATTGTCCTGCCGGTAGCCGCCAATAAAAAGGGTGCGCCACGCCCTTTCGTCCTTCTTGCCGGTGTTGCGGTCGCGCTGCTTATCGCCGGCCCAGGAGGAGCCGGCCAGACCCAGAAAGAAGACCGCCAAGAGGAGGGTTTTGCTCGCCATATCCCGCCCGCCTCATGAGTATAGCCGCCTTACAAATACTGTCAATAGGGACATATATACATGTCCGTCTTTCCCGCCATTCTTGTGCTAGCCGACAGAGGGCTAACATGTCTCACTGCCACGATGGACGAGAAACTACTTTCAAAGACGCTCGGAAAGGCGGTCCGCGCCCGGCGCAAGAACGCCGGCCTGACCATCGGCCGCTTGGCCGAGATGGTGGACGTGGACGCCGGCTTCATGACCCACATCGAGCTGGGAATGCGCATGCCCAGCCTGCCGACGGCCGCCCGCATCGCCGAGGCTCTGGACATCTCCCTGGCGGAGCTCTTCAAGGCCGTGCCAAAAACCCCGCCCAAGGCCGAGGAGCAACTGGTGTCCCATCTGCGCCACCTGCTCCTCACCCGGAACCCGACGCAGCGGGAGGCGCTGATCGCCATCCTCAAGCAGCTCGGCGACCCTGACCGGGTTGACGCCCTTCGCCGCCTTCTTCGGCGCTAGATCGCGTCGGCCCGCTTCAAGGCCGTCCTTCGGCGCCGCTCCCGCGGGTGGTGCTTCGCGTAGTGGCGCCGCAAGCCCGTCAGCGTCACCTTGGCGTAGCCCTGGGTCGTGCTGAGCTTCTCGTGGCCCAGGAACTCCTGGATGTAGCGGATGCTCATGCCGTTCTCGAGCAGGTGCGAGGCGATCGAGTGCCGCATGGTCATTGTACCCACCCGCTTCTCGACGCCGGCCGCTTTCGTGTAGGTCTGGATGAGCTCGCCGAGGCGATAAGCCGTCAGGGATGACCCCTGCCAGTTCAGGAAGAGCGAGCCGTCATCGGCCTTCCTGCGCTTGGCGAAACCCGGGCGGATCTTCTGGACGTATTCCTTCACGTACTCAAGCGAGGAGGGTGGGATAGGAACGATACGGTCTTTGCGCCCCTTGCCTTGCCAGATCGTCACCGCGTGGCCGACGAAGTCGACGTCCGCGACCTTGAGCTTGAGCATCTCGCGCTTGCGCAGCCCTCCCGAGTACAGGAGCTCCATGACGGCCTTATCGCGATAACCGAGGGGGCTCGTCAGGTCCGGGGCGTCCAAAATGCGCCGCGCCTCCTGCTGGGTGACGATCGTCTGCGGCAGTTGGCTGTGGACACGAGGCATCTCGAGGTCCTGGGCGGGGTCGTAGAGCACCAGCCCATGATCGGCCGCCCATTGGAAAAACTTTCGCACGCCTAGGATGCGATGGTACATGTGCGCCGAGCTCAGCTTCTTATACGGGTGGCCGAAGCCGCGCGTCTCGCGGAGCCAGACGATGTACTCCATGAGCATCTCGGGGACGACGTCGGCCAGCCGCTCGACCTTGCTTTCGTCGAGGTAGCGGTAGAGCCACTCGATGTCATGGTGGGCGCCCTTGAGCGTGTCCTCGGCATAGCCCGTGGAGATCATCCAGGCCATGTAGCGGTCCTTGGCCTCGCGCATCTCGGCCGAGCCGTAGCGGACGACGGAAGGTCCGCGCCCGGTCACCCTCGGCGTGCCCCAACCGGTCAGCTTCTGGCCCGACGGCGACATCGCGACGATCTTCGGCTTGCGTGGGACTCCTTTTGGCCAACCCATGTCTACCTCGTCGTGAACGGCTGGAACGGCTCGTTCGCCAGCTCTCTTGGATGATGCTGCTTCAGGAACTTGTGCAGGCTCTTGCGCTCGACGTGCGTGTAGATCTCGGTCGAGTCGATCTTCTCATGACCCAGGAACGCCTGGACAAAGCGTATATCCATCCCGCTCTCGACCAAGTGCGTCGCCGCGCTGTGCCGCCAGCTATGGACGGGACTGATCGCCCGGGAGATGCCCGCCTGCTTGATGTAGCGCTTGAGCGTCATGGCGAGCCACATCCTCGAAAGCGGGCCGCCGTAGAGCGACAGGAACAGGAGGTCCCCGCCGGTGTTGGCCTTCTCCTTCCATCTGTTGCCGGCCGGCCGCTGGCAGACCGTGAGCTGAGGCCGGATCTCCTCCATGTAGCGCCGCAGGAAGTTGGCGCAAGGCGTCGAGATCATGGCGAAGCGCTGCTTGCCGCCCTTGCCCTCGGTGACCTTCAAGGCGAGCTTCTCCAGGTCCACGTCTTGCAGCCTGAGGCCGGTGATCTCCTTGGCCCGGATGCCCGAGGCGTAGAGCACCTCCATGATCGTCCGGTCCCGG
Source organism: Elusimicrobiota bacterium (assembly GCA_033875325.1). Taxonomy (GTDB): domain Bacteria; phylum Elusimicrobiota; class Elusimicrobia; order UBA1565; family UBA9628; genus GWA2-66-18. The sequence goes on from JANRKA010000068.1 coordinate 40,877, forward strand.
TATCCCAGCGGCGTGTTGAGGTCCGGCAACGCCATGACCCCGTGCACCTCTTTGTAGGTCATGATCCCCCGCGGCAGGCGCTTGGCCTTCATCGGGACCTTCAAGCCGCGCGTCCGGTCGACCGTGAGGTACCCGCGCCTGCGCATCCACTCGAACCACCCTTTCATTTGGTTCAAGCGCTCGACGACGACACCGACCGTCAGCGTCTGGCCCCGGCGAGTCTTGTAGTAACCCAGCCAGGTCTTGTACTGCTCGCAGAGTTCGAGGTCGACGTCCAACGCGTTGTCGATGCCCCGTCCGGCGGCGAACTCGATGAAGATCCGCAGGCCGAGGTCCACCTGCTTGATCGTGAGAGGAGATAGGTTGCGCAGCCTCAGGTGGTGGAGGTACGACGTCTTCAGCCACTCGAGGCTCGTCTTCTTCAAGGGGATGCTCATACCCGCTGCTCCGTCTTCTGCGCGGGCTTCCGCCTCTCCTCGGAATGCCCAACTTCTCCACTACTGACGCCCTTATCGCCGGTTTTATCGGCAGAATTCGGCTGCGGCCCGTTGCCCAACTGCGACCCAACTAGGCCCAACTTCTCCAACTTCTTGGAGTCGGTCAGGCCGAAGAACCGCTTACCCTCGCTCGCCTCGTCGTAGGCCAGCTCGTACCGGTAGAGCTTGCCCCGCTCGCCCTGCTTGACCAGGAGGTACTGCAACTCCTCGAGCTGCTTGATGTGAGCCTTGATCTGGTTGTCGGACCACCCGGTGTGCTCCCTGATGTCCCGGCGGTTAAAGCGGTAGGCTGTCGCGTCGATCTCAAGCCTTTGGCACTGTCTGGTGACCATTTCCCGGATCAGGCGCAGGAGTTCCCGCGACGGCCGGGCTAGCTCATCCTGGCTGGTCCCGAAGAGCTCCGTGAACAGCTTGTTGGCCTCGGCGATGTCGTCGGGCTCGACCTCCACGTACTCGCGCTCCCTTCCATCGACCGGGAACTTCTTGATCTCCTTGCGGTGCTGACGCAGGAAAGCCACGGCCTCGATCAGGGACAGGTACTTCTCGTGCTCACGGCGGGACTCCAGGCGGTCGGTCGGAAAGGCCAACTGCGGGGCGAAGGGGTTGACGACCGTTATAGGCCGCAGCAGGCGCTGGGCGTTCCGGTGCAGTTGGCGCAGGTCCCTCGTGCGACTCGACCTCAGAAAGCCCTCCACGGTCCGCCCCAAGCGCTGCGCGTGGTGGACGCGGGCCGTCTGCGCCTCGGTCTCATCCAAGGACAGGATGAAGCAGCGCGTGGCGTTCTCGTAGTGGATAGCCGGCTGCGTCGTGGAGAACAGCAAGGCGATCGGCCCTTCCACCTCGTATTCCACCGTCTTCATTCGGCCACTCGCCGTGTCCCTGACCGGCGTGCCCAGCCGCAGCTTCTTGGACGAGATCAGCTCCCGCAGGACGTAGTCGGAGCCGAGCAGGCCTTCCGCCTCTCCTGAGACGACCAGCTTGTGCTTGAGGTCTCGCTCGCCGGCATAGTACAGGGCCTGGGGCGTGATCCTCGTGTACCACATGACGTCCTCAGGCGGGACGATCTCGGCCAACGTCTCCATGAGCCTGGACTTGCCGGCCGCCGCACGGCTGATGATGACGCCGCAGAGCGGGCTGTCCAGCTTGCGCGAAACCGTGATGAGATAGCCCAGACGCTTGTTGGCCTCCTCGCCAACGTAGCCCAGGGCATCTAAGTCGCGGACGGCGCGGTCGAGCAGGTCGGGGCTGCGTAGGAACTCCAACGCCTCGGCCTCCTCGTCGGGCGTCATCACGTAGGCCTTGCTGGCGCTCCCGGCCTGCGTCTTCCGGGCGGCGCGGATGGCCTCCAGCTTGCCGATCATGACGCGCAGGTCGCCCTCCACCGCGCTCTCGGAGACGCCGTGGACGGGAGCAGCCGCCCGAGCGAAGCTGATGCGGCTGCGTCCCGCGTACAGGTCGAGTGTGTCCAAATGAAATATGTTCTCGCCCTGTACGCGGATACGCACCCGCAAACGATCGGCCTCGCCGGGCGCAAGTTCCCGGACCTCGTACTTGCGGCCGCCGCACTCGAAGCGCAGCGCGTCGTCGGTCACGCGCACGACGGCGTCCGGGCCGACCGCCGCGGCCACCGGCTCGGCGGCCTTGAACGTCCTGGCCACTTCGTCGGGTTTGGCCGGAAGCCTCGTTTCGATCTGGTAGCACGGCACTTCCATCTGCTGGAGGAGGCGCGTCACGTCGGGCAGCGCGGCGGCAAGGTAGACCTTGTCCGGCTTGCTGCGCTCGATGATCGCTTTCTCTTGATGGGAGATCTGCGGACCCACGGGCGTCGCGTTGCTCTGCCCAGCCTGCGCGTAGAGCAGGGCCTTGAGCACGCTGTCGGTGAAGATGACCGACCGCTCCTTGAAGGCCTGCCAGTTAAGGTGGATGACGGCCAGGTCCGCGGGCAGGCGTCGTTCGTCGCCGCCCGGAGCGGCGGCGACGAACCCCAAGACGTTCTCCTGCGGGTCTAGGACGGGCACCATCAGGCAGCCGGCAGCGGCCTCCTTTCCCTCCGGCGTGATGATGCCGCTCTCAACGAGCGCGTCCCGCACGGCGCCCTTGGTCGGCAGGGCCTTGAGCAACGAGCCGTCGGCGTAGCCGACGCGGAAGCGCTCCAGGATCTGCCCGTCATGGAGGCCCAGCAGGGAGGCCAGCTCCTTGCCGGCCTTGTTGCGGCGCATGGCCTCCCTGTACGACTTGGCGACGTTGGCCAGCAGCAAGGCCTTGTTCACGGTTTCAGGCATAGGAATACGACGGCTGCCAAGGACGGCTGGGGTGGGTCAGAATTGCCGCGCGCGCAAACGTTTAGGCGCGCCCGGCGACGGCGGCAGCAAGCGGGGGAAGGGCCCGGCTCGACGGGCCCGGCCCCTCAGGCGGCGGCTAAATTATTCGAGTTCACGTTGCCGGCCAAGTCCGTCACAGTCGCGGTATAGGAGCCGTCCGCGAGACCGGTAAAAGTTTCCGTTGCCGTAAGCCCTGTCACGCTCCTGGGGGCGACGCCGGTAATCGCGATTTGAGCGAGGCCGAAGGTGTCTGTGCTGGTCACGTTGATGCTTGTCATGCTGGATGCGCCGCCGCTGAAAAGCTCCACGCCATTCGCGTCACGAAGAGTTGTCGTGGGTTTGGTCTTGTCGAGTCGGAATGTTGAACAGCTCGATATCAATCGAGGGTCTTTGGCGTCTTTAACGAGCACGCATGCTTTGTATGTGCCGCTTTGCAATGATGTTAGACTGATCGGAGCGCTGACGGGGATGCTTTTATTTACGAAGTAATAGTAGTTGCTGTTATTCGAACTGGTCGTGTCATATGCGACCTCGGGATTGTTGATAGAGGCTGTCGGAATCCGAGCGTAAGCTTGTGTTGGGTATGCCTGTGTTCGTATCTGACCAGTTCCTGCATCGACGATTTGATAGCCCATCTCAAATACACCGACGTTATTACTGCCCCAGCTCTGGTCTCCATGTGCTTTGCTGCGAATATTTATTTCCGACCTTAGAATTGGTGAGGAGATGGAAATTTCGGTGCTGCTTGCCGGATCGTATAGTTTTACCTCGTCGATTACGGGCGGATCGGTATCAGAAAATCCGCGAAATCCGGATTGGGGGCCCAGCAACGTATTCATGTCGTATGCGCCGAGGATTTGCTCAAGGTGAATGTGCCCAGTCCAATTGCTCGCGGTGTATATATCCCCGATAACATCGCCAACAATAATTGAGGTCGTAGAGAAACTCGGAACTACGTGCATGTATATGAGAATGTACTGCCCCGATTGAATGGTCACGAAGTTGTTATTGGCTCCAATACCGTTATTGCTGTCGATAATGGTTCCGTTGAGAATTGCCTTGACCGTAGTGCTGGGGAAGGTGGAGCTCGTAGAAACATCGACGCCGTCGTGAAAATGTAGCGGGATGCCTGTTCGATATTCGCCTAGAGTTCCGGTGATTCTGTGTGGGCCATTTTGATTATCCAACGGCCACGGCAAGGTCTGCCCAATGGCGCGAGGACTTCCCCAAAAAAGAAGGACGCCTAGGATAAAAGCCTGGTTTTTACCGACTAATCTCATATGTTGATAGGCCTGATTTTGTCGGTACAGTCACGCGGCGACCGTCAGCGGCAAGCACTGTTGCGACATCATTATGTTGTTGTCGCAAAAATGTATCCGAAGGGAAACGGATGACATCGACCATGGCCCCTGTTAGATCCAAGGTCACCAGCAGGTCGGCCGTTTGCTTGGCCTTTCTTCCTCCGCTAGCAAGCGATTCCCAATGCCACGTCGCCAAAGCCAGGGACAGCACCTTGGCGTCATTAGAACAGTCGATGCCAAGGGGCAATATTGAGTCGCCGGGATCGACTGAATCGCCCAGGATATCGAGCAGATTCTTGTTCCAAAGTGTCGCAACGGCTCGCGCATCAGCTCGGACCAGGGTATTTGCACCGGTTAATACAAAGACCGAGGTGGCTTCCGGCGCCCACGCGATTTTTGAGTACAGATCGGCGCCGGGAACATCTACCCGCCCCAGCTCGGAGCCCGTATCCGTAAATAAAATCAGTTTCCCTGACGAAGCGATTGCGATACGACGACTGCCGTCAAGAAATCGGGTTTTCCCAGCCTGATTAATTGATGAAAGCTGAGATCCTCGGGAGCTGTAAATCAACGTTGCTCGTGGTCTGCCATCCGTGGCCGTAATTGCGACAGTGGTCCCGCTCTTGGAAAAAACTGCGCTTGTGGCGTGGAATTCACGAGGCCACTTTGAGGCCTCAAATTTCTTCTGCGCGTGGAGGAAGACCGGCGGGGTCGTTGGTGCGCTTTGACCTGGCCAGGCGATGGCCCATTGGCCCGAAGGAGCAGGGTATATCACTCGCCCACCATCGAGTTTCTTGATTACGAGAGTCTTTCTGCCCGCACCATCAAGTACGACATATTCTGCCGAGGTATATGACTCGGCCTCGGGACGATAATCCTTTTCATAGTAAAGACCTATGACAGTTCCCTGCGGAGCAGCATACACGGAACGATTGTCGTAGCCCTGCGGTAGCCCTGAGATTGCCGCAATACCTCCTTCGGAAATAATTTTTACACCGTCATCGGTAATCAGAAGTCCGCTAGTGGCACGCTCCCTGGATATGAGGGCGTGTTTCAATTGCTCGCCAGTAGTTCTGGTATTAAGTAGCCGGACGATTCCTCGTTTTCCGCTTTGTACAGGTCCGGCTTCCTTCCCCGCCCTACCCGCCTTCTCCTGCGCCCCAGCCCCGACCACCCACCCCGCCGCCAACATCAGAGCGGCCGCCAGCAGGAGGGAGTAGGCGTGGGGACATCGGCGGGGGCGGGGAACGGGGGTGGGAAGCGGGGTGAGAGAATGGGACGTGGGCGCGACGATGTGGAATCGGGTCTTCATTGGCCGCATGTTACCAAAGATACCTGTAACGGTCATGACTCGCTTACAACGCGAAGAGCGGTAATTTTCTTCTTCAGCCGTCAGGGTGATCGAGTCCTTGTGACCGCAATCAATGCGAGCGGGTTCGTAATTCCGTTTTTGGGCAATGTTGGACCGAGCCCATGGACCCACAGACCCGTAGGACCCATGCCTCGCGGATTGGAGCCGAAGGACCCGACGCATATCCGTGGGGACAAGGCATAATCCGGGTGGATGTTTGATTTGAATCAACAAACCCCGGCCCTCCTCAATAGAGTTTTGGGCACCGTCCTGAGCGCGGCGCTCGTCGTGAGCGCCCCCGGCGTGCCCGCCTACGCGACGGTGGGGCGGGTCGTCTCCGCGCCGCGCGCGACGGTACCCGGCGGCACGGCGGCCGGCGGCGTGCGGCTGCAGGCGACGACGCTTTCGCCCGCGGCGCTGACCTCCTCTCTCTTGACGGCGGCGCCGCTCACGGCGCCGGGCGTGCTGCTCATCGCGCCGCAGTCGGCCCCGGCTTTGCCGACGGCCTTGCCCGCGGCCGCCCCCAAGCCCGCGGCGGCCGCCGAACCCATCGCCGCAGCCGCCGCGGACGCGCCCCAAACCGCCCTCACCCGCCTTCAGGCGCCCGTCGTCACCGACGCCGTGGCCGAGGTCGGCCGCGGCGACGCGTCGCCCGCCCGCGCTCACGCGTTGGGCCGGGTCATGCTGGAGGGGGGCAAGGTCGCCTCCGACGACGGGGAAGGCGTGCTCGGCGCCGTGGGCGCGCGCGGGCCCTCCCTCGCGCCCGCCGCCAAGGCCGCGGTCGCGCCGCGGCGCTCGGGCATCGACCGCGCTCTCGGGAAGATGCGCTCCGTCATCCAGAGCCCGTTCCACCGCGTCAAGAAGGCGTTGGCCATCTTCGTGCTTTCCGTCGGCATGGTGTTCACCTCCATGACGGCCGGCGCGCAGACCGCGACCACTCCGCCGCCCGCGGCGCCCCAGCAGCAGCAGGCCGCCCAGCTCGCCCAGGCCGCCCAACAGGCCGTCGCCGACGCCGCCGCGCAGGAGCCCCTGCCCGAGCCCGTCGTCGTGCCCGTCATCACCGTGGACCGCCAGGGCGCCACCGTCGGCGACCGCTTCCACGTCACGGTCACGCTGCGCAACACCTCGGACAAACCCGTCACCATCGCCGGGATGCGCCAGTCCATCCAGACCGCCTTCCCCGCCGACCTCGAGATCCAGAACCGCGAGCCCGACCTGCCGGTGACCTTGGCTCCCGGCGAGACGAAAACCGTCACCTACGAGGTGATGGCGTTCAGCTCCGGGGAATACACCTTCAAGGGCGGCGTCGCCTACCTCGCGGTCGCCCAGGCCGAGCAGTTCCCGCGCGGCATCCAGCTGACCTTGCCCGACTCCCGCTTCACCGTGGCGACCGTGCTCACGCCGGACTGGGAGGAGAAGGGCCCGCGCGACATCGTCGGCGTGATGAGCGCCGAGGGGCCGCATTGGGCGTGGCTGGCGGCCATCCCGCTGGCGCTGCTGCTCTCCATCGGCGTGGCGCGCCTCGTCGCCGCGCGCCGCCACTACCCCAAGCTGACCCCGACCCGCCTGGCGTTGGTCGTCCAGACCGAGGGCAAGGTCGCCGAGCTCAAGGCCTCCGCCGCCTCCGCGCGCAGCGACGCCTACTACGCCGAGGTCCAGGAGCTGCTGTCCGCCTTCCTCGCCGACTTCGCCGGTCTGCCCAAACGCGCCCGCGACGCCGACGCCCTCCGCCGGGACCTGAAGAAGTCCAAGGCCTACGACGACGGCGTCGTGGCCGCGGCCCACGCTTTGGCCGCGCGCGCGCAGAAGGCCCGCTTCAGCGGCGAAAACACCACCGCCGAGGAGCGCGCGCTCGACGCCGACCGCCTGCTCTCCATCGTCGAGAAGGCCGCACGCAAGGAGGAGAAACCCGCCGAGCCCAAGGGTTCCTTGATGGGCCTGAGCCTGCTCGCCGCCGCCAACGGCGCGGTGGGCCTGCACTTCGGCAACCCGTGGGCGCTGCTGCTGCTCCTGCCGCTGGCTGCCTACGGCGTCTGGACCTGGCGCCACCGCAAGGCCGGCGACAAGTTCAAGGTCTCCTCCTCCGACCAGATCCCGGCCAAGAAGTCCCTGCGCGAGCGCGTCAGTTGGCTGCCCCAGGGCATGCGCTGGCTGGCCCTCATCCTCATCGTGACCGCGCTGGCGCGCCCCCAGATCGGCGTCAACCGCCAGGAGACCTTCATCCCGTCCACCGACACCGTCATCTCGGTGGACATCTCGGGCTCCATGGACGCCCGCATGCAGAACGGCCGCACGCGGCTCGAGAACGCGGGCGACGCGGTGCGCGCCTACGTCGAGGAGCAGCGCCGCGGCACCCAGAACCGCGTCGGCCTGGTCACCTTCGACGACGACCCCTATCTCGCCGTGCGCGTCACCACCGACTACGACGCGTTGATGTCCGCCTTCCGCGAGCTGCGCACGCGCGGCTCCACCGCGGTGGGCAAGTCCATGCTCACCGCCATCGGCCACCTGGCCGAGGTCAACATCCGCGAGCTCACCGGCACCGAGGACCCGCGCGTCGCCGAGGTCCAGCGGCTGCTGCGCCAGGACGGCCTCTCCGCCGCCCTCGACTACGCCCAGAACCATCCTCAGCTCCTCGAGCAGATCCTGCAGCCCGACCGCACCAAGATCGTCGTGCTCTTCACCGACGGCGAGTCCAACTCCGGCATCGCTCCCGCCGACGCGGCGCGCATCGCGGCCCAGCTCAACATCAAGATCTACACCGTCGGCATCGGCGACCCCGGCGCCTCGGGCTTCCGCCAGCTGCAGGAGGTCGCCGACATCACCGGCGCGCGTTACTACACCGCCGGCGACCCCGCGGCCATGCGCGAGGTCCTGCTCGAGATCTCCCGCCTGGAGCGCAGCCCCACGCGCATCTACTCCAGCATCGCGGTGAAGGACTACACGAGCCAGCTCTCCTTGCTCGCCTTCCTGCTCCTGCTCGGCGGCGTGGGCCTGGCCAGCACGAGCCTGCGCCGTCTGCACGCGGTCGCCTTCGCGCTGATGCTGCCGGGTCTCTCCGGCCTCTCGCCGCTGCCCGTGAACGCGGGCCTCAACGCGCCCGCGGCCCAGGTCGTGATGGCCCAGGCCGGCCATGGCCTCGTCGAGCGCGCGCCCCTGCCGCTCTCGGGCGTGCCCGCCGACCTGGCCGAGGCCAACCGGCTCTACAACCAGGGCCGCTACTCCGAGGCGGTGCGTCGCTACGCCGATGCCGCCGAGGCGCATCCCGACATCCCCGAGATCTACTTCAACATGGGCGACGCCTACGCGCGCATGGGGGAGCTCTCGCGCGCCGAGGAGTCGTTCAACCGTTATCTCAGCCTCACGCAGGACCCGGTCCGCCAGTCGCAGGCCCTTTACAACATCGGCAACCTGGCGCTCGCCGCCGGCACTCCCGAGGGGACGGCCCGCGCCGTCGAGATGTATAAGGAGGCTCTGCGCCGCGATTCCAACAACATGGACGCGAAGTGGAACCTCGAGGTCATCCGCCGGTCTCAGGAGCAGCAGCAGCAACAGCAGCAGCAGGGTCAGCAAGGCCAGCAGGGCCAACAGGGCCAGCAAGGCCAACAGCAGGGTCAGCAGCAGGGACAAGGCCAGCAGCAGGGCCAGGGTCAGCAGCAGGGACAAGGGCAACAGCAAGGACAGGAAGGTCAGGGTCAACAGGGCCAAGGCCAGCAGCCCGGCTCGGGCCGCGAGGGCCGTCAGGGCCAACCGTCCGGCCAGGGTCAGCAGGGGCAGGGCCAAGGCCAGCAGGGCCAGGGTCAAGGCCAGCCGGGACAAGGCCAGGGCCAGCCCGGTCAGGGTCAACCCGGCCAAGGACAACCCGGTCAGGGACAAGGCCAGGGCCAGCCCGGCCAGGGCCGCCCGCAGCCCAACCCGCAGCAAGGCGCCGAAGGCCTGGGCGACGAGCTCGGCCGCCAGGAAGGCGAGGCGCGCGACGCGCAGCGCCGCGGCATCACCCGCAACGGACAAGGCGTGTGGGGCGTCGCGCCCTTGGCGCTGCTGGGCTTCATCGACCAGGGCGTGACCTTCGGCTCCGGCGGCCTGTTGTGGGCCGCCGTCGGCGGCGTGGCGCTGGCCGCGGGTTGGCTGGCCTGGGCCCAGATCAAGCGCCTGCGCGACGCGCGGCGCCTCTCGCCGGCGACCGCGCCCAAGAGCTTCCGCTCCTGGTGGGGCAAGAAGCTTTTCATCGCCCGCGTCGGCGTGTTCCTGACGGCGCTGTCCCTCGTCGGCCTGTCCATGTCCGACCCGCGCGGCGGCGCGCGCGACGAGCGCGTCAACTTCGGCGGCAAGGACGTCGAGGTCGTCGTGGACGTGTCCCACAGCGCGGTCTACGCCGAGGACGGCCGCTTCGAGCGCACCCAGCGCGAGCTCAACGAGTTCATCACGCGCCTGCAGGGCACCGACCGCGTGGGCCTCGTCGTCTTCGCGGGCCAGGCGCGCACGGCCTCGCCCATCTCGGTGGACTACTCCAACTTCGAGTTCAAGATCGACCGCCTCGACGTCGAGTCGCGCGGCCTGCGCGAGGGTTCCGACCTGGCCGGCGCGGTGCGTTTCGCCGCCGAGCGCTTCGACTTCGCCAAGCGCATCGGCGACCGCGACCGCATCATGATCGTCATCTCCGACGGCGACGTGTCCGACGCCGAGATCGCCGCCGCCATCGCGGCCGCCCAGGAGCACCGCGTCACCGTCTACGCCATCGGCGTGGGCTCGACCGGCGGCACGCGCATCATGGTCCCCACGGCCGACGGCCGCGGCACCCAGCCGCTCGTCGACTCCCGCACCGGCCAGCCCGCCACGACGCGGCTCGTGGAGGGTCCGCTGCGGACCTTGGCCGAGCGCACCGGCGGCGCGTATTTCCGCGCCGGCGAGGATTCCTCCATCGAGCGCGTCCTGCGCGAGGTCGCCTCGCGCGAGCAGGGCCAGCGCGGCGACGTCATCAAGTCGCCCAGCCCCATCGGCGAGTACCTGCTGTGGCCCGCGCTGGCCCTGCTGCTGCTCGAGATGCTGCTCAAGCCCGCCTCCCTGCTGACGCGGCCCGCCAAACGCGCCTCGAAGGCGCGGGAGGAGGGCAAGAAGGACGGCGCGGCCCCCGGCGGCGGCGCGGGTCCCGCCGCCATGATGGGCGCGGCGCTCATCCCGCTGGGCGCCTGGCCCCAGATACTCCCCTTCGCCGTGCTCGGCGCCGTCGTCGCCGGGCTCATCGCCGTCGAGGTCTGGACCGGCGGCAAGATGACCCGCGCCGTGCGCGAGGCCTGGCAGCGTCACCGCGGCTTCGTCGAGGACGGCGTCGCCCGCGACCTGGCCCTGCTCTTCGAGCTGCGCGAGGCCGACGAGGGCGCGTTGACCGCCTTCGTGGGCCAGTGGCGCGCGGCCAAGGACGATGAGCGCGCCGCGCTGGCGCGCGCCGCCTCCGACGACGAGGCCCTGTGGAGACAGAAACTCGTCGCCGCCTATCTGGCCGGGGCCTCGCCCGAGACCTCCGAGCTGCTGCTCTCCACCTTGGTCAAGGCCGGTCGCCGCCACCTCGAGCCGCTGGCGCCCATCGTCGCGCGCGCCGCGTCCCATCGCGGCAAGCTGGACTGGACCGTCCATTCCGACGCGGCCGAGCGTTTCGAGCGCCTGGGCGCGCTCGCCGCCGGCCTGCCCGCGGCCGCGCCGCTGCCCGCGCCGGCCGACCGGCCGAAGCTCTCCCTGCGCGCCAAGCTCGGCCGCGGCGTGTCCATGGTCATGCTCGCGGTGATGCTGGCGGCGTCGGGCGCCTCGACGGTGGGCACCGTCCAGTTCTCGCGCGAGCAGGCCGTGGCCCGCGAGCAGGCCACGCGCATCTTCTTCGCCGACGACATGTACGTGTTCAACGACCGCTACGTGGACGGCCGCATCACCGAGATCGTGCTGCCCGCGCTGCGCGACTGGTCCTCGGCGACCCCGGGCGCCCAGGCCGCCATGGAGCGCGCGCTCGTGGTCCTGCGCGAGTCGCCCGACCCCAAGGCGGACAACATCCTGCTGCTGCTCTTCAAGCGCGGCGACGTCATCGCGCTCTCCGACCGCGCGCAGACGACCCTGCTGACCGCGCTCATGGAGCGCGAGAGCGAGGAGCTCTGGGTCCTGATGGAGCAGGCCATCGTGGAGTCCGCCGAGCGGCCCGGCGCGGTGGCGCTCCTCAAGAAGATGGTCATCATCGGCGCCGAGCTCGGCACCGAGCGCAGCTTCATCAACCTCTTCCGCGTGCTCAAGAGCCCGAACGAAGAGGTCCGCCGCCTGGCCTCCGAGACCCTGTACGGCTCCTTGACCGAGCCTTCGCGCGCCGCGCAGTTCTACGCCCGCCTGGGCGCGGTGCAGCAGCGCTTCGCCGCCGACCCCGTGATGCAGCTGTGGACCGCGCAGTTCGCCCTGCGCCACCTCTCGACGATGCCGGCGGGCGCTCCGCAGGCCGAGGAGGCGCGCGTCCTCTTCGACCGCATCCTCGCCGGGTCCGACGCCCAAGACGCCGCGCGCCTGCGCGCCATCACCGCGGCCCTGGCCGCCGGCCAGCAGCCGCAGGTCCCCGCCTTCCTGCCGTCTTTGCTGGGCCTCATCGAGGCCATGGAGCGCTCCAGCCGCGGCCCCGACGGCGCGGTGCCCGCGGCGCTGGCCGGCATGAGCCGCTACGTCGTCAACAAGGTCGCCACCGAGCTCATCCGCGACGGCGAACGCGTCATCCCGGGCCTGCACGAGCGCCTGGTCGCCGAGGGAGTGGTCCTGCCCGACCGCTCCGTGGGCGGCTACTACGGCGGCTACGAGGACTACGACCATCGGTTCGGGGGCGGCGGGTACAGCTACGGCTCCTCGCCCCAGTACCGTGAGGTCTACAAGCTCTCGCACCTGCGCAAACTCGCGTCCGTGCTCCAGGAGATGGGTTCCGCCGCCGCCTCCGACCCGCAGAAGCTCACGCCCGCCCTCATCGAGTACCTGACGCGCGCGGGCGCCTCGTTGGAGCCGTTGGTCAACGCCGGCGCGCTGGCCGGCATGATGGAGGGGGGCACCCCGGCCGAGGCGGCCGCCGAGGCCCTGCAGCCCACGCTCGAGCGCGGAGTGGACTACCTGGGCGAGCGTTTCCTCTTCGAGCTGCGCGCCGCGGGCCTGGCGCCCGCCATCGGAGACCCCGACGGCGCGATGGCCTACCCCGAGGCGCTCGACGCCGCGGGCCTGGCGCGCGTGCGCGCCATCCTCATGGCGCGCGTGCGCAGCGGCCAGGGTTGGGAGGACGACGGCAGCCTGCGCCCGCTCGAATGGGACGAGAAGGTCTACCTCGCCGGCGCGCTCATCGCCGTGGACGACGCCATCCGCGGCACCCCCGCGACCCCGGCCGGCGACGCCGCCTTCTTCGCCTCGCTCGACGCGCCGGGCGAGGAGTCCATCGCCTTGGCGCGCCTGAAGGCCGCCGTGAGCGCGCGCCCGACGGACGCCGCCTTCCTGCTGCGCGCCGAAGCGGTCCTTCTCTCGCGCCTGGCCGCCGGCCGCGCCGCCCCGGAGGAGGACCTGCGCCAGGTCCTGCCGCCCCTCTTCGACGCGCTCAAGAACGCGGGCCGCGAGGCCGACGCGTGGCGCGCGCTCGCCGACGCCGCGGCCGCCGCGCCCAACTCCGCGGGCCTGAGGCTCGCGACGGCCATCCAGCTCAACGCCACGGCGCGTTCCATCGGCACGGAGGCCCGCGCGCTGCTGGGCTCGGATTTCAGCCAGGCGCTGGCCGCCGAAGGCGTCCTGATCGACGCGAGCACTTTCCGCAGCCGGCTCACGCAGCGTCACCTCGCCGCCCTGCGCGCCGCCATCGAGCTGGAGCGCACCACCGGGCACGGGCCCGCCGAAGCCGCGGCGCGCCGCATCGTGCCCCTGCTCAACGAGGGTTACCGCGTGTTCCCCGGCACCGTCTTCCTTGAGGAGATGCGCCGCCAGCGCTTCGCCTTGAACAACGGCGAGACCGCCCCGGAGCGCGCCTACCCCGGCGGCTACAGCCGCGCCGAGGTGCAGCGCCTGCTCGATTGGGCCGTCGCTTACCAGCGCGCGGGCGTGACCTCGACGGGCTACGGCAGTTCCTCGACGCGCCCATTCAACGCCGAGGAGCGTCGCGCGGTCGGCGAGCTCATCGCCGCCCTGCGCGAGGTCCTGCGCGCCTACCCCGCGAGCACCGTCGTCACCCAGGCCCAGCGCGAGGCCATGATGAGCCCGGCCGAGCGCGCGCTCTACGCCCGCGCGGCCGTGCTCGCCGAGGCCCAGCGCGCCGCGGCGTCGGCCGGCGTGCCGCGCGGCGACGCCCCCGGCGAGGTCGCCGCGGAGCGCGTCGCTCCCCTGCTGCACCGCGGCTACCAGGTCATGCCGGGCTCCATCTTCCTCGAGGAGATGCGCGCGGCCGGCTTCGCCCTCAACAACGGCGTCGCCCACGCCGAGCTCTCCTACCCGTCGAGCTACACGCGCGCCGAGGTGGAGCGCCTGCACCGCTGGCTGCTGGCCTATCAGGCGGCGGGCGTGACGCGCACCGGCAACGGAACGCGCGACTTCAACGCGCAGGAGAAGGCGGCCATCGACGAGATCGTCGCCGGGGTCGGCCGCGCGCTCGAGCAGTACCCGGTCCGCCCGGCGCCGCCGGCGACCCTGCGCGGCATGGACTTCGGCCTGCCCCTGCTCGCGGCCGCGCCCGTCATCCCGGTCTCCTGGCTGCTCGCCGCGGCCCTCTTGGCCGTCGCCGCCTTCGCCGCCTGGGCGGTCTGGGCCGGCCGCGGTCCGGTCGAGGAGGAGGCCGTCCCGCGCGACGGCGTCTCGCCCGACGCGGTGGCCCGCCACAAGCGCATCGAGCTGGCGGCCGAGCGCCTCGCCAAGTCCGCGCAGTGGGGCGCCTTCCGCTCCCGCGCCAAGGGCGACGGCGGCCTGGAATACGCCGAGTCGCGCGACTTCGAGCCCGGCGACACCTTGCGCGACGTGGACTGGATCGAATACGCCCAGAGCGGCGAGCTGCGCACCAAGGTCTTCGACCAGGAGCGCGAGATGCCGCTCATCCTGGTCATCGACGTGTCGCGCTCCGGCGATTTCGGCACCCGCGGCGCGCGCAAGAGCGCGGTCATCGAGGACGTGGCCGCGGTCCTGGCGCTGGCGTCGGCGCGCTCCAACCAGCGCGTCGGCGCGGTGCTCTTCAGCGACCGCGTCGAGGCGGTCATCCCGCCCGGCGGCGGCAAGTCGCACGGCTGGCGCGTGGCGCAGGCCGCGCTGCAGACCCGCCCGGCCGGGACCGGCACCGACCTGCGCCCCGCCCTCGCGGCGGCGGCTCGGCTCGCCAAGACCCGCGCCATCGTCGCGGTCCTCTCCGACTTCATCGCGCCGGCCGACTACAAGGAGGCGCTCGCCGCGACCGGCGCGCGCCACGACCTGCGCCTCATCCGCGTGACCGACGCCGCCGAGACCGCGCCGCTGCCCGACGTGGGCCTGGTGCCCGTCGCCGACGCCGAGACCGGCGCCGAGCGCCTGCTCGACACCTCCGCGCGCGACGCGCGCCGCGAGGTCGCGGGCGCGGTGGCCCGCCGCGAGGCCCGCATCGAGGACGCTTTCTCCGCCGTGCGCACCCGTCCCATCGTCCTGACCACGGAAGGCGACGCGCTCGACGACCTCGCCCAGCGCTTCCGCCCGAAGACCAAGTCCGGAGCCGTGCAGCCGTAGAACCAGGAGCCATCACTATGAAGAAGTCCCCGAAGCTCAACGCCGTCCTCGTCGCGCTGATGGTCGCGTCCCTCGCCGGGAACGCGTCCGCCAGCGTCGCGGCCGCCGCGCGCGCGCGCGTGGCGCCCGTCGCCGTCGTGCCGCCGGCCGCCGCCTTCTCCGCCCGCGCGCCCCTCGCCGGCCCCTCGCTGACCGCGGTCTCGCTCTCGGCGGCGACCCCGCTGCGGACCGACGCGCTCCTGACGGCCCCGATGCCGGTCACGCTCGCGGCCCCCGCTTTCCGCGCCGCGGCCGCTCCCGCGGACGCGCCCACCGCCGCCGCCCGCATGACCGCCGCCGCCGAGGTCCTCGGCGCCTTGCCCGCCGTCGGCCGCGCCGATGCCTCCACCGCGCACGGCGCGGGCGTGAGCGTCGAGAACGCGCTGACCGGAGGCCGCCGCATCGCCGCCGCCAACGACGCGCCCGTGCCGGCCGGCGCGGACGCCGCGCTGCCCGGCCCGTCGGCCCAGGTCGTCGAGGCGGTGTCGCGCCTGGCGCCCAAGATCGCGCGCATGCGCGCGGAGTTCTCCAAGGTCATCGTCGGCCAGCAGGAGATGATCGACTCGCTGCTCATGGGCGTGCTGCTCCAGGAGCACATCTCGCTGGAGGGCCTGCCGGGCGTCGCCAAGACGCTCGCGGCCGAGACGCTCGGCGCCATCATCGGCGTGCCGTCCTCGCGCATCCAGGGCACGCCGGACCTGCGCCCTTCCGACATCACGGGCGCCGAGGTCATCGACGAGGACGCCGAGGGCCGCCGCACCAAGCGTTTCGAGGAAGGCCCCATCTTCGCGCGCATCGTGCTCTTCGACGAGATCAACCGCGCCCAGCCGCGCACGCAGTCGGCGACGCTGTCGGTCATGCAGGAGCGCACGGTGCCGACCAAGACGGGCCAGCGCAAGACGCCGCTGCTCTCCATGATCGCCACGCAGAACCCCATCGAGCAGGACGGCACCTACCGCCTGCCCGAGGCGCAGGAGGACCGCTTCATGTTCAAGGTCCTCGTCAACGAGCCCAACGCGGAGGAGCGCAAGCTCATCATGAAGCGTTTCTCGGGCGAGGAGGCCGCGCCGCAGGCGTCCCAGGTCGTCACCGAGGAGGAGGTCCGCGAGATCGGCCGCATGGCCAAGCAGGTCTACGCCTCCGACGCGATGCGCGACTACATCAACAACGTCATCGACGCTCTCAAGGAGTCCGGGCGCTTCGGCCTGGATTTCAACGGGCAGATCGACCAGGTGATGTCCACGCGCGCCTCGCTCATGATGCTCAAGGCGGCGCGCATGCACGCCTTCATGGCGGGCCGCGCTTACGTGGACGCCGCCGACGTGAAGGCGGTCGCCCACCGCGTGATGCGCCACCGCATCATCCCTTCCTACAACGCGACGCTCACCCGGGACCAGATGATCGACAAGGCCCTGGGCGCGGCGCCGCTCCCCAAGCCGGCCAAGTAGACGATGAAGGCCGCGCTGACCGCCGTCGCCCTCTGGGCGGCGGCGGTCCCGTCTTGGGGCAGCGTCCGGCTCCTGCGTCCGGGCCTCGTCGCGCCGGCCGGGCGTCCGGTCGTCTTCGCCCTGCCCCTCTCCCTCGTCCCCGCGGACGCGCCGCGTCCGTCCTTGCGCGCGCCCGTCCCGGCGCTCGCGCCGCTGGGCGTCCCGGGGCCGGGCGTCACGCCGGCGCACGCCGCGGCCGTCCAGGACCTGGCCGACCGGACCGGGCTGACGCTGTCGGTGCACGGCAGCCGGCAGACGGGCACGCGCGCGAGAGACGGCCGGCCCTTCACGCCGGAGTCCGACCTCAACCTCGCCGTCGTCGGCCCGGAGGCCGCGGCCGCCGCGGCGGCGCTGCGCTTCGACGGCGTGCCCGACGCGCGCCGCGCGCCCGCGGCGGTGCCCACCGTCGAGGAGGCCGTGGGGCGCGGACACCTGGTCTTCCGGCCCCGCGGCGCGCCCGCCGACCACGACGCGGTGGCGCGCCTGGCCGCGCCGCTGCGCACCGAGCGCCAACTCGCGCGCCTGCAGGAGCGTCCGCGCGCGCCGGGGGAGTCCTTCCGCTTCACCGTCATCGGCGACGCCGAGCCCGGGCGTTTCTGGTTCTCGCGGCTGCTCTTCGGCCGGCCCGGCGTCTTCCGCCGCCTGCTCGAGCGCGCCGACGCCTCCGGCTCGGACTTCATCCTGCAGCTCGGCGACCTCGTCAGCCGCGGCCTGCGCGCGCGTTTCCGCGACCTGTTCGTCCAGCTGCGCGCGGCGCGCCTGAGCACGCCGTTTCTGACCGTCATCGGCAACCACGACCGTCACGCCCCGCACGGCGTGTCCAACGACCGGCTGTACCGGCGTTACTGGGGAGCGACGGACTGGGTACTCGATCGTGGCGATTGGCGTTTCGTGACCGTGGACTCCAGCGCCGGCCGCGTGACCCCGGAGCAGCTCGCCTGGCTCGACTCGGTGCTCGTGCCCGGCAAACGTTTCGTCGTTTTCACCCATGTCCCGCCCGCGCCCCTCGGCGAGTTCACCGATTACGGCCGCCTCAAAGGGGTGGGGGGGTTCCGGGAGGGCTCCGCCGCCTTCATGCGCCTGATGGCCGAGCGCGGGGTGGAGCGGGTGTACATGGGCCACGTCCACGGCTTGGGCGCGGTGGAGCGCGACGGGGTGACCTACGTGCTCACCGGCGGGGGTGGTTCTCCTTTATATCCGAGCCCGTTGCGGCGCCTGCATCACGCGTTGGACGTCGAAATCGGCCCGGAGGGCGTGCACGAGACCGTCCGGCCGCTCGACGGGGCGGCGTTCCGCCTGCGCTGACGGCGGTTCCATTTATTTAGCAGGAATTTAGCAGGTGTGGCGCAGCCGGGCGCAGGCTGTTACACTCCCCGCATGGTCGCTCCGCGGCTGTTGGCCGCCGCCCTGCTGCTTTTCTCCCTGGCGAGGCCCGCGTTGGCGGCCGTGCCGCAGCGCCTGAACTATCAAGGGAAGCTCGCCAACGCGGCCGGAGACCCGCTCTCGGGCACCTACTCCTTCCGCTTCAAG
>JANRKA010000069.1:0-17572 GCA_033875325.1 Elusimicrobiota bacterium
CGGCCGCCGCGCCGGCGTCTCCCGCGCCGGCGGCGGCGGCGAGGTCGGCCCGGGCGGAGCGCAGCAGGCCGTCCTCGCGGCGCAAGGCGGCGCGCGCCCGCAGGAGGACGGGGTGAGCGCCCGCGCTCGCCAACGCGGCGCCCAGCAGCCGCTCGGCCTCCTCGTTGGCGCCGGCGCGGCGCGCGGCCAACGCGCGCAGAGCCAGCGGGACGGGGTCGGCCTTCTTCTTCGCCACGGCGCATTCTAACTGTTAAACTCAGGGCGGATGAAGGCGCTCCTGCTCGCCGCCCTGCTCTGCCCTTCGCTCGCCGCCGCGGGAGCCGTGCGCGCGGAGCTCCTGTCGTCGCGGACCACGGCCGCCCCCGCAGAGACCTTCAACGCCGGGCTTCGCCTCGTGCACAAGCCCGGCTGGCACACCTATTGGCTCAACCCGGGGGACTCGGGGATGGCCACGCGGCTGGACTGGCGCCTGCCGCCGGGTTGGAGCGCCAAACCCTTCGTGTGGCCCGCGCCGCAGCGCATCGTCGCGCCGCCTCTGACCAGCTTCGGCTACGGGGGGGACCTCGTGCTGCCGCTGGAGCTCACCGCTCCGTCGACTCCGGGGCGCGCGCTGCTGCGCGCGACCGCCGAGTGGCTCGAATGCGCCGAGGTGTGCGTGCCGGGCAAGGCCGTCTTGAACCTGCCCGTGACCGTGGGCCTGCCCTCGCGCGAGAGCCCCGACGGCCCGCGCCTGCGCGCCGCCTTCGACGCGCTTCCGCGCGGCGGCCCGGCCGTCTCCGCGCGCCGCGAGGACGGCGCCGTCGTCCTGGTCATCCCGGGCCGCTGGCCCGGCGCGGAGTTCTTCCCGTGGCAGCCGCTCTTCGAGGGCGGAAGCGGGCCCGTCGCCGTCGGTCCCGGCCGCACCGAGCTGAGCGTGACGCTCTCGCCCGGCGCCGCGGCTCCGTCCGAGCTCTCCGGCGTGCTCGTGCGCCCCGGCGAGCCGCCCGTCGTCGTCGCCGCGAAGGTCCGGCCGGGCTTGGCCGCACTGCGCCACCTCCTGTTCGCCTTCCTCGGCGGCCTGCTGCTCAACTTGATGCCGTGCGTGTTCCCGGTGCTCTCGCTGAAGGTGCTCGGCCTGCTCCAGCGCGCCGGCGGCTCGGCCGCGGCGGCGCGCGGCCACGCGGCGGCCTACGCGGCCGGCGTCATCGTCGCTTTCGAACTGCTCGCCGCCGCCTTGCTCGCCGCGCGCGCGGCCGGCGCGTCCCTGGGCTGGGGGTTCCACCTGCAGTCGGCGCCCGTGGTCGCGGCGCTGGCGCTGCTGTGCGTCTTGGTCGGCCTGAACCTGCTCGGGCTCTTCGAGGTCGGCACGCGGCTCATGGGCATCGGCGCGCGCGCCTCGGGCGGCTCGTTTTTCTCCGGCGTCTTCGCCGTGGTGGTCGCCGCGCCGTGCACCGCGCCGTTCATGGGCGCGGCGCTGGGCTGGGCGCTCACGCGTCCCGCGCCCGAGACCTTGGCCGTCTTCGGCGCGCTCGGCGCGGGCACCGCCGCGCCGTTCGCCCTGCTCGCGTCATGGCCCGCTTTGCTCAAGCGCCTGCCGCGTCCCGGCGCGTGGATGGAGACGCTCAAGAAGGCGCTGTCGGTGCCGATGTTCCTCACCGCCCTCTGGCTCCTCTGGGTGCTGGCCCGCCTGCTCGCGCCCGCGCCCGCGGCCGACGCGCTCTGGAAGACCTGGTCGCCCGAGGCGGTGACGGCCTCGCGCGCGGCCGGCCGCACCGCCTTCGTGGACTTCACCGCGGCCTGGTGCCTGTCCTGCCAGGTCAACGAGCGCGTCGTGCTCTCGCGCCCCGAGGTGAAGGCCGCGCTCGCGCGCGGCGACGCGTTCAAGGCCGACTGGACCGACCGCGACCCCGCCATCGCCGCCGAACTCGCCGCGCATGGACGCAGCGGCGTCCCTCTTTATATCGTCTACCGGAAGGGGGGAGAACCCGTGTCGCTCCCCGAGATCCTCACCCCCAAGATCGTCCTCGACGCCTTAGGAGAACCATGATGAACGCCCTCGTGCTCGCCGTCGCCCTTTTCGCCGCCGCCGCCCCCGAGACCGGCAAACCCGCGCCGGACTTCACCTTGCCCGGCCAGGACGGCAAGCCGGTGAAACTCTCCACCCTCAAAGGCAGCTGGGTCGTGCTGGAATGGTTCAACAAGGACTGCCCCTTCGTGCGCAAGCACTACGGCTCCAAGAACATGCAGGGGCTGCAGAAGAGATACGCGGCCAAGGGCGTGAAGTGGTACTCCATCATCTCCTCCAAGCCGGGCAAGCAGGGCCACCTGACCGCCAAAGAGGCCGAAGGGGTGCTCAAGGACCACGAGATGGGCTCCACCGCCATCCTCCTCGACCCCAAGGGCACGGTCGGCCGCCTCTACCAGGCCAAGACCACGCCGCACATGTTCGTCATCGACCCCAAAGGCACGCTCGTCTTCATGGGCGGCATCGACGACAAGCCCACGGCCGACGCCGAGGACGTCCCGGGCGCGCGCAACCACGTCGCCGCGGCGCTCGACGAGGCCATGGCGGGCAAGAAGGTGTCGGTGCCCACGACCAGGCCGTACGGCTGCTCGGTCAAGTATTAAGGCGCCTTGACGGCGGCGGCCGGCGCCGCCAGGCGCGCGCGCAGGTCGCGGCGCGCGTCGGCGAGCACGGCCGACAGCGCGGGCCGTTCCTTCAAGAAGAGCGGGAAGTCCTTCGCCTCCGCGTCGAGCGCGCGCAGGCGCTGCCGCAGCGCGTGCGACGAGCGCGGGCGGCCCCCGTCGAGCAGGGCGCGCAGCTCCTTGGCGGAGGCGACCGCCCGGGGCGAGAGCGGGGCCGCCGCCGCGGGCGCGGACACCTCGAAGCGCCGCAAGCCGCTGCCCTTGGCGTAGATGGGGAGGTCCTGCGGGTCCACCCGGTCCTCGACGACGGCGCAGACCACGCGCAGCCAGTCGCTCTCGGCAGCGCCTTGCTCCTCCAAGCGCAGCTGGAGGAAGCCGGCGAGCACCGGCAGTTGTCCCTCGAAGTCGCCCAACTCGTCGACGGCCGCCGCCAGGCTCGCGCGGGCGCCCGCGGGCCCCGCGGCCGCGGCGTCCTCGCGCTCGAGCGCGGCGCGAGGCCAGCGGCGGCGGACCTCCTTCTCGAACTCGGCGTACCGGGCGGCGGGAAGCAGGAGCACGCCGTGCCGGATGGGCTTGACGCCGTGGTCGGTCTCGCGCGTCGCCTCCTTGCCGCCGAGTTCCTCGGCGAGCCCTCGCAGGCGGTCGGCCGCGCCTTCGGAGTCGGAGTCCTGGATGGCGAGGCTCGCCAGCGGGAGCGACGCCGACGCGGGGCACGCCGCGAGGAGGACCGCCAGCAGCGGGGCTCGGCTCACGGCCCTATCTTAACCCGGGAGCGCAGGTCGCGCCAGGGGTCCTTGCGGTCGAGCGACTTCAACGCGGCGAGGGTCTTGCGCCAGTCCCGGCCGTGGACCTCCCGCAGGGCGTCGAACAGGGCCGGCTCGCCTCGGTAGGTGGCGTAGGAGGCGACGACGGCGTTGTTGAGCGGCTCGCGCAGGCGCACGCCGCGTTTGGCGGCCTCCTCCCGGGCCCAGGCGAACACGGGCTCGCGCTCGCCGCCCGACGCGTAGACGGCCTTGAGCTTCTCCGCGAGCTCCTCGACGAGCTTCGCGCGCGCCTCGCCGAGGTCGCGGCCCTTCCTCCAGTCGTCCAGCGCCGCGCCGGCGAGCAAGCCCTCCACGGCGCACTCGGCGACCCAGGACGCGACGGCCTCGTTGAAGCCCGCGTGGCCGCGGTACCAGACCGTGCCGTGGACGAGCTCGTGGATGACCAGCTCTGACAGGTCGCCCGCGGACCACTCCAGGACGGGGGAGGGCAGCGGGTCGCCCCAGGGCAGCGGCGTGTTGTAGGCGGCGACGGGGACGACGGCCGTGTCGAAGCCCTTGCGCGCCAGCTTCGCGGCCTCGGCGTCGGCGTGCGCCTTCTTGAAGTGGCCCTTGTACGGGAACGAGCCGATGAAGGGGAACCAGAACCGGCGCGGCTCCAGCGAGTCCTTCGGGCACGCGTAGACCAGGTAGGTGACGGCGTCGCCCGGGACCGGGGACCAGGTGCGGTAGTCGCGGCCGTCGGCGAGCCCCACGACCTCCACGGCGTAACGGCGGGCGGCGAGCGCCGGGCCTTCAGGGAGGGGGCGCCGGGTCCAGATGAGCCGCGCGTGGCCCGCCGCCGAGCGCGCGGCGTAGGAGCAGCCGCAGAGGAGGAGGAGGGCGGCTAGGAGGGCTCGACCCACTTCCCGTGCTTCTTGATGAGCTCGACCAAGGCGTCGTCGGCTTTCGAGAAGGGGATGCCCTTCTGCACGACTTCCTTGCCGACGTAGAGGTTGATGGCGTCGGGCGCGCCGCCGACGTAGCCGAAGTCGGCGTCGGCCATCTCGCCGGGTCCGTTGACGATGCAGCCCATGATGGCGATCTTCACGCCCTTGAGGTGGCCCGTGCGCTTCTTGATGCGCTCCGTCGTGGTCTGCAGGTCGAAGAGCGTGCGGCCGCAGGAGGGGCAGGAGACGAACTCGGTCTTGGTGACGCGCACGCCGGCGCCCTGGAGGACGTTGTAGCAGAGCTCCAGGCCGCGCTCGAAGGGCAGGCCGGACTCGATGGCGATGGCGTCGCCGATGCCGTCGCAGAGCAGGCCGCCGATGAGCGTGGACGCGCGCAGCACCTGCTGCTCGGGCGAGCCCTCGCGCGGGGCGCGGATGAGCACCGGGGAGGGACCGCCCGTCGCGGCGAAGAGGCGGTACTGCTGGAGCAGCTTGGACGCGTCGGCGCCGCGCAGGCTGACCATGGTCTTGACGCCCGCGTAACGCGACGCCTTCTCGTAGCGCACGGCGTCGGCCGCGCTCTCGCACTCGATGAGGTTGACGGCGCCCTTGGCCTTGAGGCCCTTGAGGAAAGCGGCGTAGGGCTCGCCGTCGACGGGCGCGGTCCAGCACACGAGGTCGGCGTCGTCGCCGGCGACGGGCGAGCGCAGCAGGTAGGCCAGGCGCGAGGTCTCGGCCCGGAGCGCGTCGCGCACCGTCCGCAGATGCGCGGCGTCGGTGAACTCCAGGATCTCGAGGTCCGCGCCCTGCGCCTTCTTGAGCTGCGCCTCGTGGGCCGCGAGGATCCGGTCGGCGGACAGGCCGTCGGCCGAGGAGACGACTCGCACGAGCTGCAGGCCGCCGGTCAGGAAGGGGCCGGCCTCGAAGTAGTCGGTCTTGCGGCGCGCGTAGGAGTAGAGGTCGGCGCAGTGCGCCCGGGCGACCTTGCTCGCCGGCTCGACGGCCCGGCCGTCGAAGGGCTTGACCAGCTCGCGGCAGACGGGTATCTCGAACTCGGGGTCTTCGGTGAGCGAGACGCGGATGGTGTCGCCCAGCCCGTCCTCGAGCAAAGAGCCTATCCCTATCGCGGACTTGATGCGGCCGTCCTCGCCGTCTCCGGCCTCGGTGACGCCGAGGTGGAGGGGGTAGTCCATGCCGAGCTCGTCCATGCGGGCCACGAGCAGGCGGTAGGCCGCGATCATCACCTTCGGGTTGGAGGCCTTCATCGAGAAGATGAGCTCGCGGTAGCCGTTCTTCTCCGCGATGCGCGCGAACTCCAGCGCGCTCTCCACCATGCCCAACGGCGAGTCGCCGTAGCGGTTCATGATGCGGTCGGAGAGCGAGCCGTGGTTCGTGCCGATGCGGCAGGCGCGGCCCAGGCGCTTGAGCTTCTCCACCAGGGGGGTGAAACGAGCCTCTATCCGAGCCAGTTCCTCTTCATACTCCGCGTCGGTGTACTCCTTGACCGCGAAGCGCTTGGTGTCCACGAAGTTGCCCGGATTGATGCGGACCTTCTCGCAGAACTCGGCGGCCTCGGCGGCGGCGGCGGGGTTGAAGTGGATGTCGGCGACGATGGGCGTGTCGAAGCCGGCCTTGACCAGCAGCTCCTTGACCTTGCCGATGGCGCGCGCGTCGTCCACCGTGGGGGCGGTGATGCGCACGATCTCGCAGCCGGCCTCGATCATCCGGACCGACTGGCGGAAGGTCGCCTCGGCGTCGAGGGTGTCCGTCGTGGTCATGGACTGCAGGCGGATGGGGTTGGCGCCTCCGACGCCGACCTTGCCGACGAGCACCTCGCGGGTGCGCCGGCGGCGGTAGGCGTAGAGGTCGGGCACGAAGGGGCGGGTCGCCGTGGAGAGCATCGAAGGTAAATTATATCATGTCCCCATGACCGCCCTCCCGCCCACTTTGGGCATCCGCCACGTCGCGCTGTTCGTCTCCGACCTCGCCAAGGCCGAGGCCTTCTACGCCGGCCTTCTGGGCTACCAGGTGGAGTGGCGCCCGGACCCCGAGAACGTCTACCTGACCATGAACGGCCAGGACAACCTCGCCTTGCACGCCGGCAAACCGACGGGCGAGACCCGCCTGGACCACTTCGGCATCATCCTCCGCAAGGCCGAGGACGTGGACGCCTGGTACGAGCACCTCAAGGCCCACGCGGTCAAGCCGCCCCGCACCCACCGTGACGGGGCCCGCTCGTTCTACGCCAAGGACCCCGACGGCAACGGCCTGCAGTTCATCCACCACCCGCCCATAGCGGATAAAGCGTAGTCCTGCTATACTGCGCCCGATGAGGGTAACGGCCGCACTCTTGGGCTTGGTCCTGTGCTTCTCCGCGTGCGAGGGGGGCTGCGGCGAGGCCGCGCCCGCGGCCGCCCCGGAAAGCTCCGGGCAGACCGTCTCCGGCAACACCGGCGGCGGCTCTTCCTCCGGCTCGGAGATCCCGCTGAACCCGAGGGGGGAGCAGACTTTCGCCCCCGCCAAGGCCGAGACGGACGCCACCCGCGCCGCCGCCCCGCCGGCGGCGCCCGCCCCCGCGCCCGCCGCGGCCTCGGGCCAGGCCACGACCCTCGCCGCCCTGAACCCGGCCGACTTCGACCGCGCCGTGATCAAGAGCGCCAAGCCGGTCCTGGTGCTCTTCGTGACCTCCTCCTGCCGCCCGTGCGCCCAGGTCGAGTTCGCCCTCTCGGGCCTGGCCCCGGACTATGCCGCCAAGGTGTCCTTCGCGCGCGTGGACCTCAACCAGGCCGGCGCCATGGAGCTGCTGCCCGCGGGACTGCGCCGCCTGCCGCTGCCCGCCTTCGCCTTCTATCAGGACGGGACGCCCCTCAACGTCCGGCAGGGCCTGCCGGTCGCCGGGGACGCCTCGACCCACCTCAAGAACTGGCTCAAACGCGTCATCGAAGGCCGCGACGTGCGGCTATAAAGCAGGAAAGGAGACAACATGGAACTCGCCTCTCGCGGCAGCCGGCTCGGAGCCGCCGCCATCGACGGCGTCATCGGAGTGGTGCCGTACGCCCTGACCATCGTGGAGTCGCTGCCGATGCCCGTGCGTTTCCTGGGGGTCGCGGGCCTTTTCGCCCTCGTCGGCTATCAGATCTACTCCGTGACCACCCGCGGACAGACCATCGGCAAGCGCCTGCTCGCCATCCGCGTCGTGGTCAAGGAGACCGGCGTCAACGGCGGCTTCGTCATCAACGTGCTGCGCCGCGGCGTGGTCACGGGCCTGCTCAACTTCATCCCCGGCTTCTTCCTGGTGGACAGCCTGTTCATCTTCCGGGAGGACCGCCGCTGCATCCACGACTTCATCGCCGGGACGGCCGTCATCGTGGGCCAGCCCGACTGATATAATAAGGGGGTGACCGCCCCCGCGACCACGGCCGACACGGCCGTCGAGGACATCCGCCGCGCGCTGGAGACCCTGGAGGCCCTCGTCAGGGACCCCGGCCTCTCCGCCGCCCTCCCGGAGGCGGACCGCGTCCGCCTGATGGACGCGGCCGGACGCCTCTCCCGTCCCGCCAAGCTCGAGCGCAAGAAGATCGCCAAGACCCTGCGCAAGGAGCGCCGGCGCCTGGCCAACGAGCAGGACCGCCTGCTCAAGGCCGGCACCGGCATCCGCAGCGCGCGCCGCGCCGAGGTGTTCACCGCCCCGGACCGCGTGTTGCCCGCCCCCGGCGAGCCCGCCCCCGAGCTCCAGCAGCCGCGCGCCTGCTACGTCTGCAAGGAGGAGTTCACCCGCCTCCACCACTTCTACGACGCGTTGTGCCCCGCGTGCGCCGACTTCAACTACGCCAAACGCTTCGCCACGGCCGACCTCTCCGGCCAGGCCGCCTACATCACGGGCGCGCGACTGAAGATCGGCTATCAGGCCGCCCTCATGCTCCTGCGCGCGGGCGCGCGCGTCATCGTCTCGACGCGTTTCCCGCACGACGCCGCCAAACGCTTCGCCGCCGAGCCCGAGTTCGGGAAGTGGGGGGAGCGCCTCTCGGTGCACGGCCTGGACCTGAGGCACTCGCCCAGCGTGGAGATCTTCGCGCGCTACCTGTGCCAGACCGAGCCGCGCCTGGACCACCTCATCAACAACGCGGCGCAGACGGTGAGAAGGCCCGTCGGCTTCTACGCCCACCTGTTGGAACGCGAGCGCCTGCCCTGGCGCGACCTGGGCGAGGGCGAGCGGCGCCTGCTCAAGGGCCATTACGAGGTCACCGCCGCCCTCGGCGGGCACACCGAGGACAAGGCCCTCACCTCCTGGGACGGCGGCGCCGTCGGCCTGGGACTGCGCGAGTCGGCCGCGTTGTCGCAGGTGCGCATGGTCTACGACGACAAGGTCTCAGGCAAGGAGGTGTTCCCGGCCGGCAGGCTCGACGCCGACCTCCAGCAGGTGGACCTGCGCACCATGAACACCTGGCGCATGACCCTGGCCGAGGTGCCCACGCCCGAGCTGCTCGAGGTCCTGCTCATCAACGCCGTCGCGCCTTTCGTGCTCGCCTCCAAGCTCAAGCCGCTGCTGACCCGCGACAACACGGGCGCCAAACACGTCGTCAACGTCAGCGCGATGGAAGGCATCTTCTCGCGCGGGACCAAGACCGACAAACACCCGCACACCAACATGGCCAAGGCCGCGCTCAACATGCTGACCTTGACCTCGGCGCCCGACTACGCCGTGGACGGCATCTGGATGAACGCGGTGGACACCGGCTGGGTCACCGACGAGGACCCGCTGACGCACTCCCTGCGCAAGCAGGCGGTGCACGACTTCGAGCCGCCGCTCGACGCCGTGGACGGGGCGGCGCGCGTCCTCGACCCCATCTTCGACGGCCTGAAGACCGGCAAACACGCCTACGGGAAGTTCTTCAAGGACTACCGGGTCTCGACCTGGTAGTTCTCGCGCCGCGGCCTCCCAACGGAACCAGCCCGCGGTCCTCCGGACATGATATGTCATGATGTATCATCTCCGGAGGACACCCGCGACCATGCCGCGACTCTCCACGCCCAAGCTGCCGCAGTTGCAGGCCCTCAATGAACTGATGACCTACTCGGCGCGCGCCCCTAAACGGGAGGGGCAGCGGCCGCAGGACCTGCTGCGCGCCTATCGCTCGGCGCTGCGCATGTCGCAGAAGGAGCTGGCGCGTCGCGCGGGGCTCACCCAGTCGCATGTCGCCCGGCTCGAATCCGGCGCCGTGGACGCCCAGTGGGGGACCTGGAAGAGGCTCTTCGACGCGATGGCCTGCGACCTGCTGCTCGTGCCCAGACCGCGCAAGCGCCCGCACGACCTGCTCGCCGAAGCGCGCCTGGACGCGCCGCCCGGGTCGTGGCCGCCGCGGCGCCGAGCGCGCCGCTACGACGATTAGTATACTTCGTCTGCCGTCCCCGCAATTCGTCCCCTTAGCTCAACGGCTAGAGCCGCCGCCTTCTAAGCGGCAGATCCAGGTTCGATTCCTGGAGGGGACACTGTTTTTTTGTAAGATGGCGGCATGAACCCTCTTTCCTTGTCGTTGGCCCTGCTGCTGTGCGCCGCGCCCGTCTTCGCCCTGGATGAAGCCGCGATGCGCGCGACCGCCGACCGCCTCCTGGTGCTCTCCGATGACGATTTCGCCGACCTGGTGTCCACCGTGGACACGAGCAAGCCCGACGGGGCCTGGGCGCGTCGCGGACGCGTCGAGGTGGCCGGGCTGATGTACCGGGCGCTCGCCCAGTCGAAGCGCCGCTCCGCCGGTCCGACGAAGGCCAGCGCCGACGCCGCCGCCGCCACGCCCGACGCCGAGCTTCTCGAGCAGGCGAGCTGGATGAGCGCCATCAATCAGCGCTTCGCCGTGCGCAACGACGTCACGGCCGTCGCGGCGGTGCGCGGAGGACGCAAGCTCTCGACGGAGACCGACAAGGCCGTGAGCAAGGCCCTCGCCGCGGCCGACGCGGCCAAGGAGCCGCTCGCCGCCGCCGCCGCCTACGACGAGGCGGCCTCCATCCTGCTCGCCGGCAGCGCCGGCACGGAGGCCGAGCTGCGCCAGGCCGCGGACTTCCTGCTCGTCTTGTCGGACGACGATTACGCCGACGCCGTCAAGGACGCCCGCGCCGACGAGAAGACGAAGGCCTGGTCGGGCCGCTCCCGCGCCCATCTCGCCGCGCTCCTCTACCGCGCTCTCGCCGCCTCGCGCAAACGCTCCGCCGGCGGGCCCACGAAGGCCAGCGCCGCAGCCGACGCCGCCGCGGCCACTCCCGACGCCGACCTGCTCCAGGAGACGGGCTGGTGGTCCTCCGCCGTCGAGTACATCAACCGCAACCAGTACCAGTACCGCGGCCCCACCGCCGTGGCGGCCGTGCGCGGCGGCCGCAAGATCTCGACCGACGCGGACAAGGCGGTCTCCAAGGCGTTGGCCGCCGCCGACGCCGCAAAAGACCCACTCGTCGCCGCGGCCGCCTACGAGGAGGCCGCCTCCCTCCTGACCGCCTCCGCCAAGGCCCCGGTCCCGACGGTGTTGTCGGCCCAGGACATCTACAAAAAAGCCGCGCCCTCCGTCGTGCTCATCATCGCCTCCAAGAAAGGCTCCAACCAGGGCGAGCTGGGCACCGGCAGCATCCTCGCCGGCGGCCGCATCCTCACCAACGCCCACGTGGTCATCGACCCCTCGACGGGCCGCCCCTTCGACTCCATCCGCGTCTTCCTCAAGCCCGCCAAGCTCACCGGCAGCCCCAAAAACGACATGGTGGACCCCATCAAGGCGGAGGTCGCGCGCTTCGATTCGCCGTTGGACCTCGCGCTGCTGCACGCCTCGTTCCCTGACCGCACGCCTTTCCTCGTCATGGGCGAGGATGACGGCGTGGAGCCGGGCGACCCCGTCGTGGCCATCGGCCACCCCGAGCAGGGGGGGCTGTGGACTTTGACTCAAGGCGTGGTCAGCACCGTCGTCGCCGACCTCGGCGGCGTGAAAGGCAAGGACGCTTTCCAGACCGACGCGAGCATCAACCGGGGCAACTCCGGCGGCCCGCTCATCGACCGCAGCGGACGCATCGTGGGCGTGAACACCTCGATGGCCCGCAAGGCCGCCGACGGGCTCACCATCACGAGCGTGAACTTCTCCGTGAAATCGTCCGTGGCCAAGGCGGTCCTCGGCGAGTCCTCCGGGCGCCCCGCGGCCGCCTCGCCCGAGCCCGCCGTCGAAACCCCGACGCCCGCCCCGGCGCCCGAGCCCGTCGTGGAGCTGCCCCCGGCGCCCAAGACCAAGCCCGTGATGGTCACGCCGGCGAAGCCTTACCGCATCGAAGACGCCGTCGCCGAAGGCACGAAGGAGATGGAAGACCTCGAGGCGGAGATGCGCGGCGAGATCGAGCGGCGGCGCAAGCCCTAGGCTACAGGGCGAAGGCCAGCAGGCTCAGCAGGCAGAGGAACGCCCCGGTCCACATCCGGTCCAGGCTGGCCTCGCGCCGGCCCGTGACGAGGTAATACATCCCCGTCGAGATGCAGACGGTCGCGGCGGCGACGCGCACCGCGACGAGCGGCGTGATGTTCAGCCAGGGCTGGGCAGCGCCCGCGGCCTCAGTCATCCTTGCCGGAGGCGGCCGCGGCCGCCCATTTCTCCCAGGCCGGGTGGTCCCGGCGGTCGAGATCCTTCTTGGAGACGAGCCCCAGCACGGTGTAGGCCAGGTCGCTGCTGTCGGGCTGGCGCAGCTTGAGCAGCGCCACCAGGCGCGGCGCGGCCGAGAGCAGCTTCGGCCGCTGCTCCTTGTCATCGCTCATCGAGACGAGCAGCCCCATGACCTTGCCGCGCACCTCGCCCAGCGGGTCGTCGAGCGCGGGCAGCACCCGGTCGAGGTCGATGCGCAGGTCCTTGTGGTGGTTGGCCACGTCGGCGAGCACCTGCACCGCCGCGCTGCGGACCTTCCCGTCGGGGTCCTTGAGGGCGCGCAGGCAGTCCTCGACGACCTGCTCGCCGGCGTTGGCGTAACTCAGCGCGTAGAGCGCCTGCGCGCGCTTCTGTCCGTCGGCGTCCTTGATGAGGACCTCGCGCAGCTCCTTGAGCTTGCCGGGCACCCCGTCCACGAGCTTCTGCTGGAGGGCCGCCAGCTCCGGCGTGGCCGCGCCCCATAGGCAGTAGAAACCGGGGCAATCGGGCCGTTCGATGGGCATGCGGCCCTGGCGCGAGAGCGCGGCGCCCAGCTCGGCGTACTGCTTCCAGGCCGCGAGCAGGCCGGCGGGATCGGGGACCTTGCCGGTGGGGCGGGGGGCGAAGGCCAGGCGGTCGCGGTCGGCCTCGTCCACCACGTCGAAGGTCGCGTACATCGCGTGGTCCACCGAGGTGTAGTACTCGCTCACGCGCAGGGCGGCGAAGGCGACGCCCGGCTTCTTGGCGACCTCGGCCTCGATGGCCTTGCGTAGCTCCTCCGCCTTGGCGTCGGAAGCCGGGCGCTTCGAGTTCCGCAGCAGGACGTACTCCTTGAGCTTGCCGCCGAACTGGGCCTCGGCCTTGGCCGCGTCGAACACGACGGAGCGGTAAACGTCGACCCCGCGCAGGGTGGCGGTGGACTGGGCCGCGGCCGGCGCCGCGCCCAGCGCGGCGAGCGCCAGGAGGAGGTTCATCATGGGCCGTATCATAACACAATCTGCTAAAGTCGGCCGATGCCCCCGTTCGTCATCGCTTCCTTCCGCGCCGCCGCCTTCGAGACCCCGCTCAAGCGCCCGTTCGTGACCGCGCAGGGACGCAAGGAGTCCACCGTCAACGTCGGGCTGACCCTGCGCCTGACGGGCGGCGCCGAGGGCTACGGCGAGGCCTCCTCCTCCATCGCGCTCAAACATCTGACCCCCGCGGCGCTCGAGCGCGCCCTGCGCCGCCTGGCCGCCGCGTCCCGAGGGCGCGACGCGCGCGCCTGGCGCGCGTTGGTGGACGAGGCGTGGCGCTCCCACGGGGAGCTCAGCCCCGCGGTCGCCGCCTTCGAATGCGCCCTGCTCTCGGCGCTCGCGGCGCAGAGCGGCGCGAGCCTGCGCGACTGGTTCGGCGGCGCGCGCCGGCAGCTCGAGAGCGACCTCACCCTCTCCGCCTGGACCGACCCGGAGGTCACGCGCCGCGCCGCCGCCGAGGCCGCGTCGGAAGGCTTCCGCGTGCTCAAGGTGAAGGTCGGCGGGCGCTTCGACGACGACCTCGCCCGCCTGCGCGCGGCTCGCCGCGGCGCGCCGCGGGCGCGGCTGCTGCTCGACGGCAACCAGGGGCTCACCCGCTCAGGCGCGCTCAAACTCGTCGAGGCCGCGCTCAAGCTCGGCCCCGTCGACCTGCTCGAGCAGCCGTTGCCCAAACGCGACCTGGCCGGCATGGCTTTCGTGGCCGCGCGCTGCCCGGTCCCGGTCGCCGCCGACGAGAGCGTGGCCACGCCCGAAGACGCGCTGCGGGTCCTGGGCATGGGCGCGGCCACGGCGATCAACGTCAAGGTCGCCAAGTCGGGCCTGTCGCGCTCGCTGGCCATCGCCGC
The DNA here is from genome assembly GCA_033875325.1 of Elusimicrobiota bacterium. Taxonomy (GTDB): domain Bacteria; phylum Elusimicrobiota; class Elusimicrobia; order UBA1565; family UBA9628; genus GWA2-66-18. The sequence goes on from JANRKA010000069.1 coordinate 13,814, forward strand.
GGTCGCGCGCGCGGCCGGCGCGCCGCTGATGATCGGCTGCATGGCCGAGACCGCGCGCGGACTGGCCGCCAGCGCCGCGTTGGCGGCGGGCACGGGTTTCTTCCGGTTCGTGGACCTCGACAGCGACCACCTGCTCGCCGAGAGCGCGGCGGCGCGGCGCGCCGCGGGCTGGACCCGCCGCGGCGCGCGCCTCCTCTTCTAACGCGCGAGCGCGAGTTTGCGCAGCAGCCCGCGACCGGCCTTGAGCGCCAGGCTGCGCCACGGATGCGGGTCATCGTGCGTCTCGAGGATGACCGGGGCCGACGGGACCTTGAACCAGGCGCCCTCGGCGGTGTGCACGGTCTCCGAGATGGCGTCGGGGGTCACCTCCACGCGCAGGAAGTGATGGAAGCGGTCGTCGGCGCCCGAGGGGAACAAGGCCGAACCCCCGCCGCCGGTCAGGACGTAGCGCACCCCGCGGTGGTCCTGCACGCCGAAGGCGTGCACGTGCCCCATGTACACCCGGCTGACCTTGGCGGCCTCGACGACCTCGGCGAACTCCTTGGAGCCGCGCGTGAAGCCGCCCAGCTCGTGGAGCTTGCCCACGCCGCCCCACAGGCCGAGCTGGACGGGCGGCATGTGCGTGAAGACGATCTTGCGGCTCGGCGTGTCGAGGACCACGCGCAGCCAGCGCAGCTGGGCGCTCGTCACGCGTTTGGCGCTGGAGTCGAGCACCACGAAGCGCACGCCCGCGTGGTCGAAGAAGTAGTTCGGCCGTCCGAACAGGGTCCGGTAGGCGATGGAGTGCGAGGGGCCGTTGGGCCGCGAGCGGTCGTGGTTGCCGCACACGGTCAGGTAGGGCCGGCCGTTCCAGACGCGCCGCAGCTCGCGCAGGAAGGCCTCGTAGCGCCGGTTCTCGCCCTTCTCGACCATGTCGCCGAGCTGCACGATGAAGGAGCCGGGGAGCTCCTGCAGGGCGGTGAGCTGCTCGGAGAACACCCCGGGCCGGTTGAACAGCTTCCGGTAGATCCACCAACGCGACGGCTCGCAGTCGCCCAGGACGGTGAAGCTCACCCGGTCGCCGGCCGCGCTGGGCAGGCGCGAGAGGCGGCGCAGCTGGCGCTCCGTGCGCAGGCGGGAGGCCATGAGCACGAGGCTCTCCGGCGGGCGTTCGGCGCTCATCTCTTAAGGATGCCCCCGGCGACGAGGGCTGTCAAGGCGCCCGCCCCGTCGATGAACACGTCGCTCGCCGCTCCCGCGCGGCCCGGGACGAAGCTCTGGTGCCACTCGTCGCTCGCCGCGTACAGGACGCTGAAGACGAAGGCCGCCGCGTTCCCGGCCCCGGCGCGGCGCACGAGCAGCGCCAGCACCCCGTATTCGACCATGTGCGCGACCTTGCGCAGGGGGTAGTCGTACGCCAGGCCGGAGTTCAGGTCCGGCACCGAGGAGAAGACGAAGATGAGCGCGCACCACGCCACGACGGGGCCCCAGGCCGCAAGCCGCTTCACGGCCGCAGGATATCAATTTGATAGGATGGCGCCCATGTTCAAGGAGATGCGCTCGTTGGCGCGCGAGACGCTCGTCTACGGCCTCTCCACGGTGCTCGGGCGGCTGCTGAACTTCCTGCTCACGCCGCTGTTCACGCACCTGCTCTCGCCGGCGGACAACGGCGTCGTCGCCACCACCTACGCCTACGTCGCCTTCCTGACGGTCGTCTTCGGCCTCGGCCTGGACACCGCCTACCTCCGCCTGGGCCGCAAGGAAGGAAAGCCGGACCCGCGCGCCTTCTCCACCGCGTTCTGGACGGTGGCCGGCGTCTCCGTCGTCTTCGCGCTGGCCATCACCGCGCTCTCCGAGGGGCTCGCGGCGCCGCTGGAAGCGCCCGCCTCGGTGCTGCGCTGCGCGGCATGGATCCTCGCGCTCGACGCCGTGGCGTCCCTGCCCTACGCGGAGCTGCGCGGCGCGCAGCGCGCCTCCGCCTACGCCTCCGTGCGCCTGCTCGGCCTGGCGCTCAACCTCGTCCTGTGCTGGTTCTTCATCGCGCGCATGGGACTGGGCGTGACCGGCGTGTTCCTCGCCAACCTCATGGCGTCGAGCCTGTCCTTGGCCCTGCTCATCCCCGTGTTGCTGCGCCGCGTGGACGGCGGGCCGGACCTCGCCCTGCTGCGCCCGCTGCTGGCCTTCGCCCTGCCCCTGGTCCCGGCGGGACTCGCGTCCATGGTCGTGCAGGTGGCCGACCGCCCCATCCTCGGCCTGTTCCACGACCAGGCCGCGGTCGGCGTGTATTCCGCCAACTACAAGCTCGGCGTGCTCATGATGCTCGTGGTCACGATGTTCGACCAGGCCTGGAAGCCGTTCTTCCTGCAGCGCGCCGGCCGCCCGGACCTGGACGCGCTCATGGCCCGCGTGCTCACTTACTTCAGCGCGGGCGCGGCGTGGGTGTTCCTGGCGGTGGCGCTGCTGGCGGGCCCCGCGGTGACCGCGCCGGTGTTCGCCGGCCGCTCCCTCATCCATCCGCTGTTCTGGGGAGGGCTGCCCGTGGTGCCCGTCGTGACCTTCGGCTACCTGCTGGCCGGGCTCTACTACGTCATGCTCGCGCCTCTCATGGTCGCGGGACGCACGGGCGCGGTGGCCGTGGCCACGGCCTGCGGCGCGGCCGTGAACCTCGCCGCCCTGCTCCTGCTCATCCCGCGCTGGGGCATGCTCGGCGCGGCCTGGGCCACGGCCGCGGCCTACGCGGCGATGGCGGCGTCGGTGTACCTGCAGGGACGCCGCGCCCATCCCGTGCCCTACGAATGGGCGCGCGTCGCGGTCGTGGCGGCCTGGACCGGGGGGTTGTTCCTGCTCGGCTCGCGCCTGCCCGCGCTCGGGAGGCTGCTGTGCGTGGCCGTCTACCCGGCCGGCCTGGCGCTGGGCCGCTTCCTGGCGCCCGACGAGTTGGCCGAGGTGCGCGCCCTGCTCAGCGCACGGGCCGCACGTTCAGCGCCTCGGGCGCCGGACGCGGGCTGAACGGGTCCAACAGGGGCTGGATGGGACGCGGCGCCTCCAGCGCTCGCGCCGACTGGAGCAGCAGCTTGCCGCCCGCGAAAGCGAACGACGCCTCCACGCCCGCGCCCTTCCACGCGTCGAGCCCGCGCGCCAACCGCGCCACGGCCGCGAGCTGGGCCGCGTCGAGAGCCGGACGGCCTTCGGGCGCGGAGAGTCGCGCCGGCGCGGCCTGGCGTCCGCTGCGCCGGTCCAGGGTGTAGCGGTCGCCGCCGGCCTCGACGAGGATGCGTCCGCGCCGGCCCGTGCCCGGGTCGCGCGAGAAGACGACCCCCGCGGCCTGGGTCTTCTCCACCCGCAGCACGCGCACGCGGCCCTCGTAACGGGCGCCGCGGCCCGCGCGCAGGCGCGCGCCGAATGGACCGGGGGCCCAGGACGCCGCCCAGACTTCCCTGAGCGCCGGCCCGAAGGCGGCCGCGTCGGCGGCCGGGACGGTCGCGTCCTCGCCGGACACCAGCGCGGGCGCGAACGGCGCGGGAACCGACACGCGGCCTTCCAGAATCTTCGCGCGCACGCGCTCGGACTTGCGGCGCAGGCCCAGCGAGGCGTCGCCGGCCGTGCGCTCCAGGAATTCGCCGAGCCGGTTGTCGGCGACGAAGGCGTCCCAGGCGCCCGCGGGGAGGTCCGTCCCGGCGGGGCGTCCGGCGCCGGCCGCGTCCGCGGCGGCTTCGAGCGCGACGGCGTCGACGGGCACGGACTTGCGGCGGCGCGCGGCGACCGCGGCGCAGACCTTCG
>JANRKA010000070.1:0-2002 GCA_033875325.1 Elusimicrobiota bacterium
GCCGGCCGCGCCCAACAGGACGAGCAGCGGCAGCGCGTGCAGCGCGCCGAGCCCGGCGAAGGCCTCCAGCGCGCGCGAGGCCGCGCCGCGGACGGGCCCGGCCTTGAGGTAGCGGACGTCGCGCGTGACGACGCCCAACGCGGGCGCGGAGGGGCCGCCGTCCGCGGCGCCGGCGCCGGGGGCGCCCGCTTCGACCGTCAGGCTCAGCGGCGCGCTCTCCGCCTTCACGAAGGCCCGCCGCGCGGGGTCGAAGTGCCACAAGACGAGCGGCGGCAGCTCGACCACGCCGCTGGCGCGCGGCACGAACACGGTCTTGAGCACCTTGGTCCCGCCCACGACGCCGTCCGCCTTCGTGACCGACACCGTGGACTCCGTGTCGAAGAAGCGCAGGGCGGGCGTGTCGGGGCGCGACGGCTCGCCGACGGAGCGGAGATTGCCCGTGCCGGAGACCTCGACGGTGAGGGTCGCCGCCTCGCCCACCTTCAGGCGCGCGCGGTCCACCGAGGCCTTCACGCGAAAACGGCCCACCGCCCCGTTGAAGCCCTCCGGGCGGCCTTCCTCGGGCACGGGCGAGGCTTCCAGCGTCACGGGCTCCGAACGCACGGTGACGGGCTGCGGCGCGGTCATGGAGAAGAATTGCTCGAAGAGGTCGCCGCCCACGCTCCCGCCGCCGCGGGCGACCGAGGTGCGGGCCGTCGCCGCGCCCACGCTCAGACGGCCGCCGTGCACCGGGAACAGCGCGGTCTTGACCTCGGTGACGTGGTAGCTGCGCCCGCCGACGTCGGCGCTGGTCTGCGACTGGCCCAGGTCCTCGGTGAGGAAACCCTCGAGCTTGGGCGCGTCGTATTGCGCGCTGCCCAGCAGGGGAACCGCGGTATGGAACCGGACCGTGAGCGTGACCTGCTCGCCGGCATAGGCCGTGGCTTTGTCGAGCGAGGCGGAGAGGAACACGTCGGGGCGCGCGCCGGACTCGGGCGCGGCGGCCCGCGGGGCCGCGCGGGGCGTGGGCGCGGGCGTCGTGTAGGCGCGCGCCGCGGAGGACGCCGCGCCCGCGGGAAGCACGGTGACCTCGATGGGTTCGGTGGCGAGAGTCTTGCCGTCGGCCTCGACGGTCACGGGGGGCACGCGCGCCTTGCCCGCCTTGCGCGGCGAGAGCACGAAGGTGTGCACGACCCGGCTGGACATCCGGCCGTTGATGAAGGAGAAGTTCTGGCTGGTGCCGGACTCGTACGCCTCGAAGTCCTCGAACGAGGGCAGGCGCGGCTTGGGCAGGGACGCCGCGGCGCCGGACACGGTCACGGCGAGCACGAGCTGGTCGCCGAGGACGACCGTGGCCTTGTTGACCTCCGCGGAGAGCTCCACCGCCCGCGCGGCGGCGGGCAGCAGCAGCACGGCGAGCGCGGCGGCGAGCCTCACCAGTCCTCCTTGCCGGGGTGGCGCGAACGCCCGCCCTGCGCGCGGCGCGCGGCGTCCTTCTGCGCGGCCTTCTCCCGCTCCGCGACCGCGCGCATCACCTGCTCGGCTTCGTCCTTCGTCAGGGAATCCTGAGGGCGGGGCTTGTCGGGCTTGGGCCGGTCCTCGCCCCCCTGCTTCTTGTCCTGGTCCTGGTCGTCCTTCTTCTTGTCGTCGGAGCGCGGGGGCGGCGGCTGGCGCAGGCGCTTGAGCGCGACCGCGAGGTTGCGGCGCGCGTCGAGGTCGGACGGGTCGAGGGCCAACGCGGCGCGATAAGCGGCGGCCGCGCCGCGGTAGTCGCCGGCGCGGTAACGCGCGCCGCCGAGGTTGTAGAGCGCGCCGGCGCGCACGGCGCGCGCGGCGTCGCCGCGGCCGGCGACCTCGCCCCAGGCCGCTGAGGCGTCGTCGTGCCGTTCCAGGCGGTAGAACGCGGCGCCGGCGTTGTAGAGAGGGCGAGCGTCCTTGGGGCGCCGGCCGGCCGCGCGTCCGTAGCGCTCCAACGCGTCCGCGTGCCGCCCGTCGGCGTAGGCGCGGTTGCCCGCGCGCAACT